>JAGRIN010000028.1 GCA_020443245.1 Pseudomonadales bacterium | reverse complement strand
AGGACACCAGGCAACCGGTTCCTCGGCACGCATTCTCCTGAATATGTCATGGCAGAACTCGTGATCCTGAAAAGTATCGGAGTTTGACAAGGAGAGTCTCTCGCCTTCGGTAATCGCCACAACCGTTCCCTCTCGATCAGAGCATTCAATCAATCATAACGCTATTGGGACGACCGCGGCAGCCTACATCCCCGCGTCGGCTGTTATCACGTCAGTTCCCCCGGACCTACTTTGCGGCGAGAGAAGCACCCGGCGGCAATACGCGGAGCATGCCGGCGAACTCGTGCTGATTGAAAATCGGGGCGTCGTTCAGGGTTACCAGCAGATATTCCGGCGCCAGTCCGACGCGCTCCGCCCATGTGCCGGGAGTGGTCGCAACAACTTCGATTCCTGTCTCGACGTCTTTTGCCAGGACGCCCGCCGAGCGGGCGCCGACGTTGGCTGGTACCTGGAAAGAAAGGCGCGATGCGAGGCCCGGATCCTGACCGTATTGTCCAATCAGAACGTTACTCCGGAGAAGCCGCGTATCCGCGCTTGAGTCCACGCTTCGAATCGCCGCGGAAATCGGCTTTGTGCGCTCACCGCGGCTGCTTGCCGGCTTGCTTCGCTAGGGCGCCTCGCCAGCTTCCTCGAGTTGCCCTGTCGGCGACTCGACCACGGCCTGGATTGTCGCCATCTTCGAAAGGATCGTGTTGGCCTGCTCCTGCGTGAGCCCGTACTGTGCACTGTCCTTCAATTTGCCGAACTCATCGATGAGCCCCTGTTTGTAATCCATCACGCACCGGCGCCAACGCTTTGTCTTGAGTTTGTAGTGCGTGAGCTTGTTGGTATCGACATCGAATCGACGGACCGCGCCATCGGCTTCGAGCACATCCCGCTCGGCACCCTTGAGGTCGGGTGGTTCACATGGATTGTCCGGCAACTCCCACGCCAGTGCTTCCTGCACCTTCGGGTGAATGGACTGCTCGGCAGCGGCAGGTAGTGTGAGCAGGGAAACAATCAGGATTCCGAGGCACCTCGACATCGACAACTCCGGTACGTCGTGACAGCAGAAACCATTATGTTGGTCCCGGGCAGCTGTGTCCAAAAGTGATGAGTTGGATCAATTTCGATTTGGCACGGAATCGGCTACGATTGTATTAGCAATTGCTTATACAGGTTCAATCCGTACATGGTGACAACAGGTAAACGTAAACCGCCACTCCAGCTCGAGGAGATGAGTGAGCATGCCGACGACGCGGCGGGCCTGCTGAAGGCGCTCGCTAACAAGAACCGTCTGATGGTGCTCTGCATCCTGGCGGGTGGTGAGTTGTCCGTCACGGAGCTTCTCTCGAAAGTGCCTCTCAGCCAATCTGCCCTGTCCCAGCACCTTGCAGTCCTCCGAAACGATGGACTGGTCGAGACAAGGCGCCAGTCCCAGACCATCTACTACTCGCTGGCGGACCACAAGGCCCGCCAGGTCATTGAGCTGCTTCACTCGATTTATTGTGAGATTTGAAGTGGTAGTGATAGTAAACGACCGGGATGACCACGATCGTCAGCACGGTCGAAACGAGCAGGCCGAAGATCAGTGATACGGCGAGACCGCCGAAGATCGGGTCGTCGAGGATGAAGAACCCGCCCAGCATCGCAGCGAGGGCCGTCAGGATGATGGGCCGTGCGCGCACTGCCGCGGCGGAGATCGTTGCGTCGTCGAGTGGTTCGCCCGAGGCGACCGACTGCTGGATGAAGTCGACCAACAGGATCGAGTTGCGCACGATGATGCCGGCCAGTGCGATCATGCCGATCATCGATGGCGCGGTGAACTGCTGACCAAGCAGCGCATGACCCGGCATGATGCCGATCATCGTAAGCGGAATCGGTGCCATGATAATCAGCGGCACACCGTATGACTCGAACTTCGCGACCACGAGCAGGTAGATCAGGATCAGGCCGACGGCGTAGGCCGCGCCCATGTCCCGGAAGGTCTCGTACGTTACCTGCCATTCGCCGTCCCACTTGAGTGACCACTTGTAGGGATCAGGCGGCTGCTTGATGAAGAACTGGTCGACGATCTGTCCATCGATCGGTGTCCCGGACAGCTTTCCGGAAATCGACGCCATGCCATACAGCGGGCTGTCGGTCTCGCCGGCAGCATCGCCTGTCACATAGACGACGGGCAACAGATCCTTGTGATGGATGGTCTGCTCACGCGATTTGCGGTGGACAGTGGCCACATCCGAGAGCGCCACCAATCCACCATCGCTCGCCCGCACGCGCAGGTTACCGATGCGTGAGACATCCCCCTGGTATTCCGCCGGCAATTCGACGCGGATCGGCACGGCAACCTTCGCCTGTGGGTCGTGCAGGTAAGACATGTCTGCTCCCGCGAATGCCGCGGCAATGGTGGTTGCCACCGCATCCTGCGTGACGCCGAGTTTCGAGGTGCGGCCGCGATCCACTTCGACAACCACTTTCTCCTGCGCGGCTTCGATCGTGTCGTCCACGTCCACGATCTCGGGCGTCTGTTTGAACACGTCGCGAATCTGCGCGGCGACCGCCTGTTGCCTGCCGTAGTCGAGTCCATAGATCTCGGCCACGAGCGGCGCGAGGACCGGCGGCCCGGGCGGTACTTCCACGATCTTGATGTTCGCGCCGAACTGCGCGCCGATCTCGTCCAGTGGACCGCGTACCGACGAGGCAATCTCGTGCGATTTCCGGCTCCGCTCGGATTTCGGCACCAGGTTGACATTGATGTCGCCCTGGTAGGGTTCGCGTCGCAAGTAATATTGCCTGACGAGCCCATTGAAGTTGATCGGCGCGGAAGTGCCGCTGTAGATCTGGTAGTCGGTCACTTCTTTCACCGTGGCCAGGTAATCCGCCAGCGCCTGCAGTGCGCTGTCCGTGTCTTCAACCGGTGTGCCCTCCGGCATGTCGACCAGGACCTGGAACTCACTCTTGTTGTCGAACGGCAGCATCTTCATGACGACCGAGCGTGTTGCCACCAGTGAGACGGAAAGCAGGATCAACAGGATGAGGCCGCCCAGCAAAGCCCAGCGCCACGGTGCGCCGTCCCGGCCTCGCAGGAAGGGGCGCATCATCCGGTCGAGTGCGCGATGGAACCTGCTCTCCTTGAAGTCTTCTTCGTGCACTGCCTGCGTGTCGGCGTTGCCGGCGAGCCTTCTGTACAGCCAGGGTGTGAACATGAACGCGACCGCGAGCGAGATGAGCATCCCGGTGGATGCGTTGATCGGAATCGGCCGCATATAAGGCCCCATCAGGCCCGTCACGAATGCCATCGGCAACAACGCTGCGATCACGGTAAAGGTTGCGAGAATCGTCGGCCCGCCGACTTCGTCGACGGCAAGCGGGATCAGTTCGGTGAGTTTCCGGCCACCCATGACGCGATGCCGGTGAATGTTCTCGACTACCACGATCGCGTCATCGACGAGGATGCCTATTGAAAAGATCAGCGCAAACAGGGACACGCGGTTCAAGGTAAATCCCCAGGCCCACGAGGCGAACAGCGTGACGAGCAGGGTGACGATCACAGCGCCGCCGACCACGACAGCCTCGCGTGAACCGAGCGTGAACAGAACCAGGATTACAACCGAGACCGTCGCGAAGATAAGTTTGTGGATCAGTGTCAGCGCCTTGTCGCGCGCGGTCTCGCCATAGTTTCGGGTGATGGTGACATTCACATTGTCTGGTATGTAAGTGCCGCGCAGCGCAGAAAGCCGCTCGACCACCGCCTCTGCGACGTCGACTGCGTTTTTGCCGGGTTTCTTCGAGACTGAAATCGTGACAGCCGGAAACCGACCGTTGGCGGGTATATCACGGGTGGCGGATGCGGGCCCTGTACCGAAACTGACATAACGATCGGGCTGGTCGGCGGCCAGCGTGACCTCGGCAACATCACCCAACAGAATCGGTGCGCCGTCTTTCACGCCCACGACAAGCTCGGCGACTTCTTTGGTCGTGGCGAGAAACGTACCGGCCTCGAGCAGGCTCGCGCGATTGTCGGTGACGATGTTGCCCGCACTTCGTGACGCGTTGGCCGATTGCAGTGCGCGTTGCAAGTCACTGACGGCGAGGCCGTAGCCGGAAAGCAAGTCCGGGTCGAACTTGACGTGCACGACGCGTTCGGGCCCCGCGATGGTCTCGATGTCACGCGTACCGTCGACGCGCTGCAGCTGCGGACCGATTGCGTGTGCCACACCAACGAGATCGAGTGCATTGAGTCCGGGATCATCGGTCCACAGCGTAGCGGACACGATCGGCACATCGTCAATACCCTTCGGCTCTATGAGCGGCGCACCCACGCCGAGGTTCGCGGGAATCCAGTCCTGGTTCGAATAGAACGCATTGTAGAGTTTGACGATGGCCTCATTGCGCGGCTCACCGACCTCGAACCGGACTGTCAGCATCGCGAGTCCTGGCATCGATGACGAGTAGATATGTTCGACGCCCGCAATCTCGGAGACGATCTGCTCCGCTGGTGTCGTGACGAGAGACTCAACTTCCTGTGCGGTAGAACCGGGATAAGGAATGAAGACGTTGGCGAACGTGACGTCGATCTGGGGTTCTTCTTCCCGTGGCGTGACGATGACGGCGAACAGGCCGAGCAAGAGACCGGCAACCGCGAGCAGCGGGGTAATCTCAGCGGTCAGGAACGTGCGTGCAATACGTCCCGATATGCCCAGGTTGTCGTTCGAGGGCCCGTTCACTTTGCTTCACCCTGGTCCTTGTAGACGATGCCGGCTGCGATCGGGTCAATCGCAACTTCCTCTCCCGCGGCGAGACCGGCCAACACGGGCACTTTGCCATCACCGGTCCCGGCGCCGACGCGAACGTAACGGAAGGTCACCTTGCCGTCGCGGCCGATTACGTATGCACCGGTAACCTCGCCCCGTCTTACCAGCGCGATGTCCGGGACAATGAGACGAGACTCCTCGCCGATCACGAAGGCAACTTTCACGAGGAAACCCGGAAAGACGCCGTAGTCGCCTTCCGGCAACTCGACCAGAATCCGGAACGTGTGCGTGTTCCGGTCAGCCTGCGGCGGAATCCTGAGGTTCTCGGCATCGACGCCGTCGCGTCCGGGAAGCAGCACACGCGCATGGTGATATTGCCGGACCGCTGCAATCTGCTTCTGCGGCAGGTCGACAATGGCGCGCAGACGTTCGAGCGAGAGCCCGGTCATGAGCGGTTGTCCGGGCGCGACGGTTTCGCCGGGCTGCACATGTCGCTTGACGACGGTGCCGGCGTACGGTGCGCGAATAACGGTGTAATCCAGGCTCTCTTTCGCTGAAGCCAGTGCGGCCTCGGCCGACGAAACACGCGCCTCCGCCGAGTTCAGTTCCGCCTGCGCCTTATCCAGGTCGGCGCGGGCGATCAGCTTGCGGTCCATCAGATCCTTGCTGCGATCGTACGTAAGCTTCGCCTCGCCGAGCCGGGCTTTGGCTTCCTCAAGTGAGCCTTGCGCGGCTTTGACCGCACTCTTCTGTTCCGTATCGGTCAGGGTCAGGATGATCTCGCCACGCGGTACATAATCGCCAACGTCAAAGCGTATTTCCTTCACGCGCCCCGTGGTCTGCGCCGAAACCGTTGCCTCGGCGACAGCTTCCAGCGTACCGTCCAGTGTAATTTCGCGAGGCAGAACCGCATCGGCGACGGTCACGCGCCCCAAATTGCCACTGCTATAGGTCGTGGATGGATCAGGCGTATCCGCTTGCTTGCTGCATGCAACAACCAGGCTGGCCAGGGCGAAACTTGCCAGTGCGAACGCGAGGCGCTTTGGGGACTGCATGGACCCTCTCTAGAATGCGTTGCCGGGATGCACGCCCAGTTTCTTCAGGATGATCGCGAGCGGGCAGAATCCGGTGAATGAGGCCTGGAACATGTTCGCACCGACGAAAGCGGTGAACCAGAGCCAATAGATCGAGTGGACCTGCGATAATACGAGCGAGGCCAGGACAAAAAGTCCTGCAATGCGAAACACCCACTGTTCGACGGTGGTAGTGGAGCCGTTCGTTGCGGTCGTGGTTGCCATGATAATCGTCTCCTGGTCAGGACTGGCATTAAATCAGTATTTGCTAATATAATGACGGCGCGGGCCGGATTCAATGTCATAGATCAATAATTTGTCCCGGAAGGAGGCTGACCGTGGACCATGAAGCCTTGTTGCTGTCGCGGCTCCAGTTTGCCGCGAACATCAGCTTCCACATCCTGTTTCCGACTATTACGGTCGGGCTGTCCTGGATACTGCTCTTTTTTCGCACACGGTTTACGCTGACCGGGGACCAGACCTGGGAGTACGCGTACCAGTTCTGGGTCAAGATCTTCGCACTGACGTTCGCGCTCGGCGTTGTCTCGGGCATTACCATGAGCTTCCAGTTCGGCACGAATTGGCCCGGTTTCATGGAGCGGGCGGGAAACATCGCGGGTCCGCTGCTTGGGTACGAAGTCCTGACAGCCTTCTTCATGGAGGCGTCTTTCCTTGGGGTCATGCTGTTCGGCAAGGACAGGGTATCGAACGGCCTTCACCTCTTTGCTTGCGCGGTGGTCGCGGTAGGGACCTGCTTTTCAGCGTTCTGGATCCTCAGTCTCAACTCGTGGATGCATACACCTGCGGGATACAGGATTGAAGACGGTGTCTTTTACGTCGCGAACTGGTGGGACGTCATCTTCAACCCTTCCTTCCCGGTGCGCTTTGTTCACATGATCAACGCGTCGCTCCTCACCGCGGCATTCCTCATCGCAGGCATCAGCGCGTGGCGCGTGCGTGGCCGGGTCGATGGGCCGGCGACCTGGCTGGTCCTGAAGACCGGTGTCGTGATGGCCGCCGTCCTCGCGCCACTGCAAATCTTTCTCGGGGACCTGCATGGCCTGAACACGCTGGAACACCAACCTGCGAAAATTGCGGCGATGGAGGCAGTTTGGGAAACAGAACGCGCCGCGCCGTTTACGTTGCTCGGCTGGCCCGACGAGTCAACCGGAGAGACCCGGTTCGCGGTCAGGATTCCCTACGCCGCGAGCCTGATCCTCACGCACGATGCGAACGGTGAGGTACGGGGGCTGAACGAGTTTGAGGGGCGACATCCCCCTGTCGCGATTGTTTTCTGGTCTTTCCGTGTGATGGTTGGCATGGGCGTGCTGATGTGCCTGGTTGCCTTCTGGTGCGCCTGGGAATTGTGGCGACAGGGGACGCTCGGCAAGTTGCCGCTCACCGCGCTGTCGTGGATGACTTTCTCTGGTTGGATTGCCGTGCTTGCCGGCTGGTATGTGACGGAGGTTGGTCGTCAGCCCTGGATCATCCAGGGGTTGCTGCGCGCCGACGAGGTTGTTGCCTCGCATCCCGGCGGAACAGTGTTGGGTACGCTGGTTGCGTGGCTCGTCCTCTATGTTTTTCTGCTCGTCTCATACATCGGTACGCTGCGCTATCTTTCCCGCAAACCCGCCCGGTCGCTCGCACTCCTCCATGAGTATGGAACGGCGAAGCCGGACGCGCCGGCGGGAGCGGCATAATGGAACACTGGCTGCCGTTCATCTTCGTTTGCGTCATGGGCATCGCGCTGCTGGCGTATGTCATTCTTGATGGCTATGACCTGGGTATTGGTATCCTCTTGCCGTTCGGTAACGATGAAGAGAAGGATCGCATGATCGCGGCGATCGGTCCTTTTTGGGATGCCAACGAAACCTGGATCGTCCTCGGGATCGGCATATTGCTGATCGCGTTCCCGAAGGCGTACGGCCTGGTTCTGACGTCACTCTATATACCCGTTACGGCGATGCTCATGGGGCTCACCTTGCGCGGCGTTGCGTTCGATTTCCGCGTGAAGGCAGGCGCCGAGAAGAAGAAGCGGTGGGACGTCCTGTTCTTCGCCGGTTCGCTCGTGGCCGCGATGGCTCAGGGGTGGATGCTCGGGGACTACATAACAGGGCTCGGCAATGCCGGTGTGAACCAACTGTTCTCGATCCTGATTGCGATGACGATGCCCGCGCTGTACGTCATGCTGGGCGGCGCATGGCTGCTCATCAAGGCAAGTGGCACGCTGCATGACAAGGCGATTCGTTGGTGCCGGCTGGCGCTCTTGCCGATGGGGCTGGCGTTGCTTCTTGTTTCCATTGCCACCCCGATCGTCAGCGATGAAATCGCGACACGCTGGTTCACGTTGCCGAATGCGATCGGCCTCATGCCGATTCCGCTTGCGTGCGCACTGTGCTTCGCGGGTATGTTCTACCTGCTGCGTCAGCCGCACATCGTCAAATCCGGGTATGGTTGGCTGGTCTTCGGCGCGCTGGTTGTCATCTGCCTGATGGCGGCGATCGGCCTCGCGTTCAGCATCTTTCCGTGGATCGTATTGGGCAAACTGACGATCTGGGAGGCAGCCGCCGCAAGTGATTCCTTGCTGTTTACGCTGATAGGAACGCTTGTCACATTGCCGATGATCATCGGCTACACGATCTTCGTGTACCGTATTTTCTCTGGCAAGGCCGAAGCACTGAGCTACGAGTGATCGGTCGCACTTGCTTACGGTGCCCGCGAGTCGGTTATCGGCTCTCCCAACAGTGCCGGGTCCGGCGCGATATCCAACCAGCGTGTTGCTTCCTCGGATGTTCGAAACACACCAGTGTCGAGGCCCGCACCGTCGATGAGGGCCTGGTGAACCCTTGAGGTGCCGTAGGTCGCGTCTTCCGGTGCGATGAATGCGCACCGTTCACCCCTGAGGACTTCGGCATATTGGCGTTTCAATTCAGCGATCTGGTGAGCCTCGGACTGGGATATTTCGAGCGAACTGACGCGCGTGTAGTCGACCAGCTTCTTCATCGGTGCGATGTAGGCGGCGTCCCGGACGATCTCCCGAAGGTGGTTCAGCACGTCGGTGCCGGTCACGATGCCCTCGCCCCGCGCGACGACAAGGTGGCGGTCGGCCAGGATACGGTATTCGAGGCTCATGGAGGTCCCTCCCCACTACAGAGTCAATGTTATCGCAGTTTAGCCTCCCGCTTGTACAGCGAGATCGAGCAGTCCGTTTTGCCGACGGACATACTGAATGAATTCGGTCTCGGGCAATGCCTTGCTGAATAACCACCCCTGCACCTTGTCGATGCCTTCTTCGAGGAGGAAAACGGCTTGTGCTTCGGTCTCGCATCCTTCCGCGAGCACAGTGAGATCGAGTTGCGCTGCAAGCGTCACCAATGCACGTACGATCGCGACGTCGCTGGCATCGTCGGGCAGGCTGCGAACGAACATCTGGTCCACCTTCAACTTGTCCAGCGGCAATCGTTTCAGGTACTGGAGCGATGAGTAACCGGTACCGAAATCGTCAATTGCGATGCGAATGCCGAGCTTGCGCAGGGTGTCGAGCTTGGTGATGGTGGCCTGGATATTGTCCACGAGCGTCGTCTCGGTGATTTCGAGTTCAAGGTAACCAGGGGGCAATCCTGTCTTCTCGAGCGTATTGACGACGGAGTCGATGAAGTCGGGCTGCGTGACCTGCTGGCTGGATACGTTCACGGCGATAGTATCAAGATCGAGACCCGCGCGGAGCCACCTGCGGCAGGCGCGGCACGCTTCTTCCATCACCCATTTGCCGATCTCGACGATCATGCCGTTTTCTTCGGCGATCTCAATGAACTTGAAAGGCATCACCATGCCGTGCCCTTTGCGATTCCAGCGAATCAGCGCCTCGGCGCCCAGGGTGCGTCGGGTACCCAGGTGGATCGCGGGCTGGTAGTGCAGTTCCAGTTCGTTTGCCTCGATCGCACCGGCAAGTGCGGTTTCGAGATCCAGGCGCTCGGCGAGCCTGGCCTCCAGTTCGTGTGAGTAGACGATGTAGCTGCCGGGCTGCTTGCGCTTCGCTGTATACATCGCCGCGTCGGCATTCTTCAGCAGTTGGATGAAGTTGTCACCGTCGTCTGGATATCTCGCGAGACCAAGGCTTGCGTTGACGGTCAGCGTGCTGTTGCCGATCAAAAAGGGTTTCCTGAAAACACGCCTGACGATATCCACCATTGAGTCGATCAGCTCTTCTTCGGAAGCCTCGAACTCGGGTTGGCTGTTGAACAAGATGAATTCGTCGCCGGCGAACCGACTCGCGACGACGGTGTCGTCGAGGTTTTCCCGGAGGCGCTGCGCGACCTGGATCAAGAGCTCGTCGCCCGCAGCGTGGCCATGGGTGTCATTGATGATCTTGAACCGGTCGATGTCGAAGATGCCGACGATGAGCCGTTCGTTGCCATCCTCGATGTGGGCTTCGATGATTTGCCGGATGTTCGGCCGGTTGGGCAATCCGGTCAGGTGGTCATGGTGGGCCTGGAAGTAGAGCCGGTCGTTCAGCAGGATCGTCGACAGACTGTTGGCCAACATCGACCCGATCTGCATGACAAAGAGTTCGTCCGACTCCTCCATCTTCGAGCCATGGTCAAGTTCCACGACCACCAGGCTGACTGCCTCGCCCTCGACGAAGCCGGGTACCACCCAATAGGTTCGATCGTCCCTGACGAGAGGGATGAGTGCCTGGTACTTCTCTCGAATTTCCGAACCCTTGCAACGCTCGAAGGCGGGTTGCAGTACGAGGTCCTCATTCGAGAGGCACGCATACGAGATCTTGCCGAGGCCATAATCGATGAAGGTATGAAGCTGCCCTTCGTCGAAATAGGCAGCAAATACCTGGTCCGGCTCGATAACACGCCGGAGCGCTTCGAGCGCGTACTCGATCGCAGATTGCGTATCGTCAACCGATTGCAGACGTTCGCCGAATTCGGAGATGGACGACTGGGCCGCGAACTGTTGTTCGAGCTTTCCGGCCATTTCGTTGAATGAACCGCCGAGTTCCTGGAATTCGTCGCCGGTATGGATGTCGACCCTCGATGCGAAGATCCCGTTAGAGAGCGCGCGGGTTGCACCGATGAGCTTGCCCAGCGGCTCCATGTTGGATCGAATCGCGCGCATGCTGATGTACAGGATGAGCAGCAAGGTGACGATCATGACGCGCAGGAAGATCGATTCGAAGGCGAGTACGGGCGCCATCGCGACGGTCCGGTCCTGTGACGCGGTGGCGATGATCTGTGGTGTGCCTTCAATGTTCGTCTCGAACAGTGACCAGAAGGCCGTGAACCGTTCCTGGCTGTCGAGATACAGTCCCTGGTCATCCTGAACGAGTGCGCGGTCCAGGCCTTCGATCCAGTTGTCCGCAGGTTCCTGGTTGCAGTACAGGATGTATGCGGTGGGTGTGACGAAGCAGAGACGTTCCGGGAAGCTCGCGACGTTCTCCCACAGGCGCTCATCGGCAAGGCGGGCGACCAACTCGTAGGTCTTGTTCCGGTAACGCAGCTGCCGGGAGATGATGACTGCCGAAGAGTAGGCCGAGAGCGGCTCAAAGGATAGTTCGCTATCGACGCCGAGCCAGGTCATCGGTGGTGCGCCATCCGGGGAACCTTTGACCCGGATTTCATTGTTGTCTGAAACCAGCCAGATAGAGCTGAATCGATCGAGTTGAACACCGTCGAGTGTCCCGCCTGCGTCCAGGTCGTTGCGCGCCAACATATTGCCGAGCAGCTTCAACTGCTCTCGTGCCAGTGTGACGTGCAGGTGGAAGTCCATGGCTGCGTTCTTGGCGCTGGCACGCAGCCTGACACCCACGTCTTCTGTGAGGTCTGTTCGCACCTTGTAGAGCGTAATACCCGCTACGGTCGCGAGCGGGATGAGTGCGGCCAGGAAAAACAGGCTGAGCAGCCGTCGTGCGACGCGGCTCCTGAGTCCTGCATTCAGGCGTCCGTCGTCGTCACTCATTAGTAACCTTCAGCGATGCCGATATACCTGCCGTTGTTGGCGCGAACGATGTCGTCGTGGCTGTCCTTGGCGGTAAGTGGCCAGATGCTCTCTCCATCCGGGCCCTTGCTGTAAAGATCGTAGTCGGTGTTGATCGGCGTGAGGTTCTTGTCCTTGCGCGTTTTGGTGCCGGGACCGCCGCTCTCGATGTCCGTGTACTGGTAGTCGTTGCCCCAAGGGTCCTGGTAATCGATGCCAACGTCCGCCAGGCTGCCGGGGTTGTGTCGTTTCGCCAGCCGGTAGTCGCGGATCAAGAGGTCGATAGCGCGAATTTCATTGATGGCGCGGGCGTTCGCCGCCTCCAGCGTATATCCTTCGTACCACGACATACCGAGTGAACTGATAACGCCGAGTATGGCAACGGCGATGACGAGTTCGATGAGCGAGAAGCCGTCGCGCCTGGATTGTAGCGTGTAATTCATGGATTTCCCGTTAATCGAAGGGATTGTGTGCGGTATGTTTATCGACGACATCGCGTGAATCTTTAGTGCAGTACAACATGAAGGACGTTGCGGAGAAGCAGCAAAGGGAGAGGGACTTCTGGGCAAATTCGCCCGAGGAGTCACCGGGCGCGAATTCGCTGTCCAATCTGCTCAACAAGATGGGCGACGCTGCGTTCTTCGAGCAATGTGTCCGTCGTCACTGGCGACACTTCGAGCATGCCGCGACAATCCTGGAACTGGGTGCCGGCCAGGGGTGGGCGTCGTGCCTGCTGAAACGCCTGCTGCCGACAGCGAGGATCACGACGACCGATATCAGCGAAGACGCGCTACAGTCGTTGCCCGATTGGGAGCGGGTGTTTGGGACTTGCCCGGACGCCGCCTACGCGTGCCTCAGTTATGAAACGCGGGAGGAAGACGCCTCGGTCGATGTCGTGTTCTGCTTCGCTGCCGCACATCACTTTCTCACGCATCGCAGGACGCTGGCCGAGATCGCGCGTATCCTGAAACCTGGCGGTGTCGCGATCTATTTTTCCGAGCCGACGACGCCAGCGTGGCTACACCCGATTGCTCACTGGCGGGTGAACAGGATCCGGCCCGAGGTGCCGGAGGACGTGCTCATTACAAGCCGACTTCGCGGGCTGGCGCGCAGCGCCGGGCTTGGCTTCGAAGTCGACTACCATGCGGACCTCACAAGGCGATCGCTGCCTGCTCGCCTGTACTACGGCTTGCTGAATCGACTGCCCTTCCTCGCGCCATGCGTTCCATGCGCCGCGAATCTCGTCTTTACCAGGACCGGCGACGCTACAGCGAAACCCTGACCCCGAGATAGGCTGCGGCGCCTGGCTCCCGGAATCCGATCACGTCTTCAACAGTCCGGTCGGTCAGGTTCTCGATCCTTGCCGTGAGGGTCGCATGCTGTGAGACGCGATATTGGCCGGACAAGTGAACGAGTGTGTATCCGGGCAAATCGACACGTTCCTGGTACGGTGGGTAGGGCGGAAAGAAGTCGTCCTGTTGCTTGCTGCTGTAGTTGGCACCGAGGCTGATCGATCCGCGCTCGAAAGCATAGCTTGCGCGAAGCGTTGCCATTTGTTCGGGTCGCCGGATTTCACGTGTGCCGCCGGGCTCTGTTGCATCCAGCCAGGTTGCGTTGCCATCGAGCGTAAACGCGTTGTCGACCTGCCAGTTTGCCGATATCTCGACGCCCCGGCGCGTCGAGACGCCATCCGAATTGGCAGCGGTAAACGTGCCGGTCGAGCCGTCGAACACGAAGCCGTCGATCTCGTCCGTCAGCCTGGCGGTGAAGTAGCTGGCATCGACCAGGATGCGCGCATCGTCGAAGCGTTGCCGGATGCCGATTTCCTTCGCGAACGAGAACTCTGGTGTCAGCGCAGGATTACCCGTAAACGTGTCGAAATAACCAAATCGCTCGGTGAATGTCGGATTCTTGTTGCTGCGTCCTGCCGAGGCGTAGACCGCGGTCGCTTCGGCGAGGTGCCATAATCCAGTAACTTGCCACGTATCGGCATTGTCGAACTCGGAGTTATTGTCGTGGCGTGCACTGACCGACACATCGAACAGGTCGCCATCGAAACGCCACTCTGCGGCAAGACTGTTCGTGATGGTGTCGAGGTCCTTGTTGGGGTCTCCGTAGATGGTCGCTTCACCGCGTTGTCCGAAGTGTTCTCGCTCGTGTTCAGCCAGCAGGGTCAATGTCTGTCTTGCAAAGTAGAAGTTGGATTGCAGGTGAAGGCTGTCTCGAATACCAGTCGTGACGTCGTCAACCGATGCGTTCGTGTGATTGACGTTCTCGGTGTCAGAACGCGAGAGCGTGACGATCTGCTCGAACCGGTCGACCGGTCGATACGACAGACTCGCTTTCGCGTAAGTCTGCGCGGAGTCTGTCGTAAACGGCGCATCGATCGGGAGTCCCGTATAGAGGTAATCGACATCGTCGAAACCCGTCACGCTGTCGGTGTTTCGGATCATGACCTTGAGGTCGGCATCGCGAGCCAGTTGGAGCTGGCCTCCCGCGCTCAGCGTCGTGTTGCGATACCCGTCGTCTTCGGTGCCCGTGCGGGAGATATTCGTGCCGTCAGTATCCACGCGATCTGCGGAGACCCACAGGCTGCCGGTGTCACCTGCACGGCTGAGGCGCAGGCCGCCGTTCTTCATCCCGAAGCTGCCACCCTCAAGGTGGCCTTCGACGCCGGACCGGCTGGATGCGGGCGTAGTGATGACGTTGACGACACCGGCGAGCGCATCGCTTCCCCACAATGCGCTTTGCGGGCCGCGCACGACTTCGACGCGTTCAATGCCGCTCGTCAGCAGGTGCGCGAAGTTGAATTCGCTCCCCTGTGCAACGTCGTTGGCCTCGACGCCGTCGATCAAAACGAGCACGTGATTGGCTTCGGCGCCGCGAACACGTGCCTGGGCGAAGGTGCCGAGCCCACCTTGCTGGCTCATCGCAAATCCTGGAACGTTTCGGAGGAGTCCTGCGAGCGTGGCGGAGCCGCTCTGCTTCACATCCTCGCGGTCAAGTATAGTAATGCTCGAGCCGACATTGTCGACTGGCGTCGCGGTCCTGGATGCCGTGACAGTGATGGTTTCGATTTCGCGTCCGAATGATGAATGGCAAACGCCGACGAGTAGGCTGGCTGCGGCCAGCTTTGATACGAGATGCATATCCCCTCCACACTCTCACCCGAGTGATCCGGTTTTTATTGGCCGCGTGGAGGGAGACGATTGTTCGATGCCACACCCGCCCACCGCGGTGTCGACTTATCGCTGGCGGCCGGTCTCCGGGCTTACGAGTGGACATGAATGTCCGTAACTTCGCCTTCCCGCTTGCGCAGTGGCATGAATGAAGTTACTTGTACTCGATCACCGTTGCGGGGGCAGCGCCAGAATCGACCGGATATTTCCGGCTCACTGGCTTCCCGTTTCATCCTCTCATCGAGAGACTCGAGGACACCGTCAACTGCAAGTTGAGGCAATGATAGGTGGCGCGGGCCGCCGCGGTCAATTGAGGTTTCGTCAGGCA
>JAGRIN010000298.1 GCA_020443245.1 Pseudomonadales bacterium | reverse complement strand
TCGACCGCATCATTTGTTTTTTCGGGTTCACCGAGATAGCCGGGCGTTACGCCACGTGCCTTCACGCGGAATTCATACTTGTCGCCCAGCGGAACCAGCTTGAGCTCCGCACCCGGCATGGGCAGGCCGATCGTGTCGGTCTGCTCGCTCGGCCAATACTTGCTGATGGCGCCGTGAACCTCTGTCGACGCGAGCGACGTGCCAAAGGGGAACCGGTGCCCCGCGTACTTTTCGGCGAGTCCCTGGATCCGCGCAGCGAGCGAGTCCGGCATCGCCGCAGAGCCGAACTGCATCGACCGAACGTTTTCGAAGAACGTCCGGGCGAGATCGTCGTCAGCCTCGAGCGCGTCGGCCAGCATCGACCAACCGAGGGGCGCTCCCGCAAACCCCGTCGGTTTCACTTCGCGCAGGTTATCAATCGTCTTCGCAAACTCTGCGGGTACGGGTTTGCCGGTATCGAGATAGATCGAGCCACCCGCGTTGATCATCATCGCAAGCCGCATGACACCGGCACCGACGTGGCTCCACGGCATCCAGTCGAGTACGCGTGTCTCTACGGACGTGTCAGGTGTATCGCGCACCGCCGCGCTCGCGGCGAGCATGTGGCACGACATGCCATGCGTCACGATGACGCCTTTGGGCATACCCGTCGAACCGGAAGTGAACATGTAGCGCGTCACAGTGTCGTGATCGATCGCGTCGATACTTGCATCTACCTCGCCGGTGGGCTTTGTCGCGACAAGCTCTTGCCAGTCGACGCGCCGGTTCTCACCACCGTCATCACAGGTAATGAACGACACATCGCCAAAATCATAGTCACTCGCGCTGATCGCATCCCGGTGATCCGAAAGACGTTCGGCGAACACGAACGACGGTTTCACCGTACCGATGACGGCATCGAACTTGGGGAACGCGCCAGGAACGGTTGAATAGGACAGGCTGACCGGCACATAGGGTACCCGCGCAAAGACCGCGCCCCAGGCCATGAGAAAATGGTTGATCGACGCACCCGACAGGATTGCGAGGGGGCGTTCGCGCGAGGCACCATGCTCCAGCAGCCACTGCGCAACGCGCCGGCATCCTTCCACCGCCTCGCGATAAGTGAGCGTGTGCCAGCTGCCGTCGACCTTCTCTGCGATCAACGTTCGATCCGGCCATTCCCGCGCACGTTCGATGAGCAAATGCGCCGTGCTGCGCGGCAGGGGGCCGAGCGACGCAGGATGTGACAGGATCAATTCACCCGACCGTCGCGTCTCGATATCCAGCGACGGCACGACTGTTTCGTTCGACATGTTCGTTCCTCCGGTCGGACTCTATCATGATTCGATACCGGGAGGTGGCGGCGAAATCCGGGTTGGACCTACCGCGTCGAAACGATAATGAACGGTGACCAATAGAATGGATTAGACCAGGTCGCTTGACTCGCCGACTCGTTTACCGCCGATTCCAAATGCGTGTTCGGGCGGACACCGGTTCCCGCTGGACCCAGGGTCTCATCGACGATTTCGAGTCCCCGCTCGGTAGCACTGCCACGCGCGCCAGCGTCACCGCGCAGTTGGCGCTGTGCAAGCCAAAGCGCCTTGGACGGCTCGAAGCCGTTCGCCATGTTTTGGTACAGGAATACCATGAGTTGCTTTGTCGCAAAGGACTCCACCGGCCACAGCGACACGATAACGCTTTGCGAACCCGCGATGAGAAATGCGCGGCCCATCCCCATCAGCCCTTCTCCATTGTAATAGCGGCCGTTGCCGGTATTGCAGGCGGACAAGACCGTGAGTTTCGCGTTGAGCCTCAACCGGGCCACCTCGCTCGCATAGAGGAATCCGTCTTCGCCTTCTTCCCACGACAAGACGAGCGCGGGCTCACGGATGTCCGGCAACTCACTACCGATCACACCGTGTGTTGCAAAGTGTATGAACGAGAAACCGTCGAGCGCCATGGACTTCACTTTCGACTCGCTGGCATCGACTCCGCTCAGCATCGAACCGGACGAGAATGTCTGCAGGACCGCACGCCCTTCATCCAGGGTCTCCGGCAGTCGTGCAAAGTAACGGAGTGCATTGCTGCCGCGCGTCGCCATCAGGTTACGGCCGATGGCGTCGACACGCCTCGCCGTTTCGAATGCCGGGTCGGCCACAACGAAGGCGCGCTGCTCGCGCACCGGGGTGAGGACTTCGTCTACCTTCGAATCGGCCAACCAGATGTTGATCGACGGCAGTTGCGTCAAAAACCTGCCATCGTCCAGCAGGTGCTCGCCGTCGTAGGGCAGGATCGAAGGCGGCAACATTGAGAGCGCTCCGTCGACCATGACATACAGATGAGAGGCGGCCGCGATATCGGCCGCGACAAAACCGAACAGTCGCTTGCCCAGTTCGCCGAACGCTGCACGATCATAGCTCGCATCCCGCGCAAGGCGGTCACGAAGCGACACGATATGATCGTCCCAGCCATCACGTTTGCTGACGACGCGTGCAACGGCGCGGTCATGGCTGACCAGCGCTACGACCAGCTCACGCCCGGCATCCTGGACCAGAAGCAAGGCATCGCCTTCCCGCAGTTGCGCACGTATCGATTCGATTGAGAGCCGTTCGGCACCCTGCGAAACGCCGAGCACTTCCTCCATCTGGCGCGCCTTGAGCCGTTCGCAACTGTCCAGCAGTTCGATGAACGCGTCTGTTGAAGGTACCGATGCGTAGATTGCCGCGGTGGTCCTGATTGCGCCGAGATAGGCCTCACGTGCACGACCACGGAAGAAATGCAGACGCTCATCGAGGGGCAAGCTTTCGCGCTCCCGCTCGGACCAGTCGATATGCTGTCGATACAGATTGAGCGCCTCCCTGCTACGACCGAGCTTCTCCAGCGTTGCGGCGCGCACTTCCGTAAGGCGCATACGATCCAGTTCGAACAAATCGAGGACGCGGTATTCCGGCGCAATGCGGGCATACCGTGCGTCGAGTGATGCGAGCCTCGTCTTTGCTGTCTCCAGTTCCGATTGCGCAAGAGACAAATCACCACTCACCTCTGCAATCCTTGCCAGCGTGAGCGCCTCAATGAACGGGTCCCTGTCAATGAAGCGCAGCTTTTCCGGTCCGGCACTGTCGAACACACCGGATTTCCATGTGAGCAGCCGTGAAGTCCTGATCGCGAACTCCTGGAACAGGTCGCGCCCCAACGGTGATGTGATGAAGTCGATGTCCAGTTCATCTGCCAAAAGGAGCGGATCTGTTGCCAGGTTCGTTTCGTTCAGGCGCCGGTAAAACCGGATCGCCTCCTGCAACTTTGATGTGTTCCCGCTCGCCGCAAACCAGGCCAGGAATGCGGGCGCGACCTCGACATACCTGAAGCCGGAGAGCGAAGACCATCCCCATAACGCAGGCGTCTGTTCCGCGCTCCGGCGGAACAGCGAGTACAGCGCGTCCACCACGGCTTCGTCATAGGCGTCCGGTTGCATCTCGAGCCGCTGCGCGTGCAACTGAAGGAATATGACCGTATCGACGTCGAGACGGGCGGGCATCTGCTCGAGCGACAGGCCGATCCGGGACATGAATTTCAGCAGACCAGTCAAAGTCGTTTCGGCATGGTCGAGCATGCCGAGACTTCGGTACAGCCTCACGAGTTCGAGGCTGGTCTTGCGCCACTGATCGTAATAGCGCAGCGAACGACTCTCTGCAGCCGCCGCTTCAAGGTACGGCAACGCCTCACCGGGGCGCCCCGACTTGCGATAGTAGTCCACCATCGCATCGACAAGAATGTGCACCTCATATGAGGCGTTGTTTCCTGCAGTGATTGTTGTTTTCGAGTTGGCTGGTGACTTCTCCCAACGCTTGCGGCCCTGCAAGTAAAGGCGCTCGGCAAGCTTGTCGGACCTGGCCCCGTCACCCGGCAGTTCGACGATCTTCGCCGCGATGCGCGTGAGGGCATCCTCGGTGGCGGTCTTCGGGCCAAGTATCCGCTCGATGCGACTGACGCCGCAGGCTCCCTGCGATGAGAAAGCGATAACGATCGCGAGGCACGTGACCCGTACCAACCTCACATCGCAATCGTCATCATGTACAACTTGAGTTCAACACCTCCCGTGGCGGCATAGATCTCCGGCTGATGCGGATACTGGACCGAGACCAGCAGCATCTTGCTCTCGTGGATACCGGTCTTCAGCGA
>JAGRIN010000297.1 GCA_020443245.1 Pseudomonadales bacterium | reverse complement strand
CCTCGACGGAGGCTGGCCCCGATGGATAGCCGAGGGCCGGCCGGACGGACCGGCCATTCCGGAACCGCAGCCCCGGGCATTTATCCCGCACCCCCGCCCCGGCTTCCTGGTGGATGCGGAAACGGTGGACCAGATCCGCCGGCAACCCGAATTCAAACTCGTGGATTCCCGCGCCGCCGAGAGGTACCGGGGCGAGGTGGAACCCATCGACCCGGTCGCCGGCCACATCCCGGGGGCGCTGAACCTGCCCAACGACGAAAACGTCGGCGCCGACGGCCTCTTCCTCAGCGACGAAGCCCTGCAGCGGCGCTTCCGGCAGGCCCTGGCCTCCGCCGACGCACATGGTCACGACGCCGTACTTCGCCCGTCGCCGCTTCATCTCGTTGGCGAGCGCGCCCACCATGCGCGAGCCTGTCATGCCGAACGGGTGGCCGATGGAGATCGAGCCGCCGTTCACGTTGTAGATTTCCGGATCGATGCCGAGCGTATCGCGGCAGTACAGGCACTGCGATGCGAAAGCTTCGTTCAGCTCGACGAGGTCGATGTCGTTCATCGACAGGCCGGTCGACTTGAGCAGGCGCGGAACCGCGAACACCGGGCCAATGCCCATTTCGTCGGGCTCGCAGCCGGCAACGGTCCAGCCACGGAAGTAGGCCATCGGCTCGAGACCGAGTTGCTGGGCGCGCTCTGCGCTCATCACGAGGGTCATCGATGCACCGTCGGACAGCTGCGATGCGTTACCTGCGGTCACTGTGCCGTTCTCTTCGAATGCCGGTGGCAGCTTGGCCAGGCCTTCCAGAGTCGTTTCGGGACGGTTGCACTCGTCGGCGTCACAAACGCCATCGACGATTTCCGTCTCTTTCGTTTCCTTGTTGACGATCTTCTGCCACTTCGTCTTCATCGGCACGATTTCGTCGGAGAAGAGGCCGGCTTGCTGTGCAGCGGCCGTGCGCTTCTGGGACTCGTAGGAGAATTCGTCCTGGTATTCGCGCGTGATGTTGTAGCGACGTGCCACGACCTCTGCGGTGTTGCCCATCGCCATGAAGATGTGCGGCGACTTTTCGAGAATCGTGGGGTGACGCTGGGACTTGCCGGGTGTCTGGCGCTGGCCGGCAGAGATCGACTCGACACCGCCCGCGATCATGATGTCAGAGCAACCGCTTGCAATCTGGTTGGCGGCAAACGCGATCGAGTTCAGGCCGGAAGAACAGGCACGGCTGATGGTGGAACCGGCGGTGGTGACCGGCAGGTTGGACAGCACGACGGCGAGGCGTGCAAGGTTGCCGCCTTGTTCACCGGTCTGGCTGGCGCAGCCGACGATTACGTCTTCGACTTCTGCGGGATCAAGCTTGGGGTTGCGCTCGAGCAGGGCATTAATGCAATGCGCAACCATGTCGTCTGGTCTTGTCAGGTTGAAGGTACCCCGGAAGGACTTTGCCAGTCCGGTTCTCACACTATCTACTACCACTACGTCGCGCATCTTCCTCTCCACTCAAAATTTTCAGTAATGCATTGTCGGGGACCGGTATTGTGCACTTATATTGCAACCCGATACAACCCGCCCCGCCTCGGTGCAAATCCCCTGATTTCACGGGCGCGCTTTGATTCGGCGAGTACCCGGTTCTACGTAGGATCAGAGCGCGGTGAGACTCTGGCGGAGGTGGCCGGCGCTCTCGCTCAGCCCGCCCGAACGGTTGCGAGCGAGCCAGAGCCGCTCGTGCTCGCCAATCGCGACGGAGAGTTCCTCTCGCAGGTGCCTGCGGTCCTTACGCGTGCCACGGAAGTATTGCAGCCGGTGGATGCCGTGACGCGCGAGCCGAATGGCGTTGGCCAATTCGTCCGCGACGAGTGAGCCCGAGGGAAGCGTCGCGAGCCGGCCGTCCAGCTCGATGAACGCCTCGTCACAGTCCGCCAGCTGTCCGTCGTCGATACCCGCGACGGCCGAGGGCTCGTGCTCCATCTGCCAGAACAGCAGCCGGTTGAAGATCGTCTCATTGCGGATCTTCGAGGGCGCCAGTTCCAGGACACGCCCCATGTCCGTGATAAGCGTGCCGATCTTCTCATCTTGCGCGAAGATGCGGTCAACACCGTCGGCCGCGTCCGCCGCGCGTGCGCCCTTCGCGTTCCACGCATGGCAACCTGCCATGACGAAGCCGGGGTAGCTGACCGGCAGGTATTGGTGATGACCGTGATCGCCCCAGTCCGTGACAAGGTATCCGATCGCGCCGTTTGCGAGCCCGGCTTTTGATGCATTCGCCAGGTTCCTTTCCATATTGCTCGTCCGACCGACCAGCGAGTTCCAGCTCGATGTGCCCGGGCAGACATAGAAAGGCAGGCCCGCGCCGGCGACCTGCGTACACTCCTTGTTGAACGGATGATTGCCCTCGTATCCCCAGTTGAGCGCTGTCAGGTTGCGAGACAGACGGGAAAGGGACGCGGGTTCGCGCAGCACAATGTCGCTCCAGAACATCATGTGCCTGCCGCGTTTTTCGACCTCCTGCTGGATCTGCGAAAGAAAGTCGATGTAGACGTTCGTCGTCCCTTCCTTCTCGCAACGCGCACGGCTCGCCCCCTTGCCGAGTTCCCAGGGCTCGTCGCCGCCGATGTTGAATTCACTGCTCGTAAACAGCGGCAGGTATTCATCGTACAGATCCCGCAGGAGCGACAGGCTCTTCTTGTCCGGTTTCAGTGTCGAGCCGAATTCGATCGGCTGGCCCGAGAAGGGATGCGTGAATCCGTCCGGGCACTCCGCGAACGCGTGGTATTCCGGGTAGCGCAGCCAGCGTTCGAAGTGCCCGAAAGAATTCAGGTTGGGCACCAGTTCGATGAACCGGTCTCGACAATATGCCTGCAACGCGAGGATGTCGGCGCCCGTCAGGGGCGATGAGTCGGCCCAGACCAGCGAATGCCCGGTGAACGCGAACGTGTGCTCCGTGTAAAGCTGGAGCTGGTTGAACTTGAGTCGTGCAAAGCCGTCGATCATTTGCATGAGCGTCTCCTGACTCGGCACCTTGCATCGTGAGATGTCGAGCATCACGCCACGATTCGCGAAATCCGGTTCGTCCCGTATGTCGACGTGCGGGATGCGACGACCGCACTGGTCCGACAATTGCCTCAGCGTCATGATGCCGTACCAGAACCCTTGCGGGGTGCCCGCGGTCAGGTTGATGCCATCGCTGCTGCAGGTGAGCCGATACGACTCCGGATGGCCGCCGCGGCTGTACGATATCGTCAGCAGCGTACTAGCGGGTTCCGCCTTGCCATGGGTCAGCGCAAGACCCGGATGCCACTCGCCGATGGCTCGCCGCACGGCATCGAGGACCTCGCCGGTAATCGCGGCGTCCAGTTTCACGATGTCTCGTCTTGTTCCGTCGAAGATGCCGCGCTGGTAACGAATCGATCGGGGGGCTGGGTAGAGCTTTGCTTTCATCGTTCTGGCTTCCTTGCACGCTGGCGCGTGAGCGAAGCCTGATTGAAACACGGGGACGATCGGCCGAACAAGATTTGGCACTCGCGGGCGGTGCGGGGCATGGGCATAATGGAGTCTTCAGGAGAAAAGGGGACGGTCATGCCGGCGTTCATTCTTGCGATCGACCAGGGAACCACAAGCTCTCGGGCGATCGTGTTCGACGAGAACTCGAACATTCTCTCGGTGGCGCAGCAGGAGTTTGCGCAGCACTTTCCCAAAGCAGGCTGGGTCGAACACGATCCGGAAGAGATCTGGCAGACGACGCTCGCCGTGTGTCGCGAGGCGATTGGCAAGAGCGGCAAGCAGGCGCCTGATATCGCTGCTATCGGCATTACGAATCAGCGTGAGACGACCATCGTCTGGGACCGCAAGACCGGTGAGACCGTCTACCCGGCGATCGTCTGGCAGGATCGCCGGACGGCGGACTATTGCGAGTCGCTGAAGGGGCAGGGGCTGGAAGCCGACATCACGGCGAAAACCGGGCTGCTCCTTGACCCTTACTTCTCGGGTACGAAGATTCGGTGGATTCTCGATAATGTCGAGGGCGCACGGGCGCGCGCGGACGCCGGTGAACTGGCATTCGGGACCGTCGACAGCTTTCTCCTTTGGCGGCTGACCGGCGGCAAGGTGCACAGGACCGATGCGACCAATGCCTCCAGAACGCTGCTCTTCAACATTCACGAGCAAACAT
>JAGRIN010000296.1 GCA_020443245.1 Pseudomonadales bacterium | reverse complement strand
AGCGCAAAGATTGCCCTCATGGCGGTCTGGACCGTTTCGCTCTGGTCGACGTTTGGCTCGAATCCCGCGAACTGCAACGCGATGCCGGTGACAAGCGCTGTGACCGAGGCGGCGCTCTTGCTCACCAGGTTCCAGATAGCGAGGTAAACCCCTTCCTTGCGCTCGCCGGTCAGGTATTCGTCGTAGTCGATGACATCCGCCTGGATCGACGGCGCCACGACGGAGCCGCAGCCACTTGCAAATCCGAGCATGAACGCGAGGGTCCAGATCATCGGGATATTGTCCAGGAAGAAGAAGAACGAGAGATAGGTCGCGGTGTTGAGCCAGAGTGCGAAGGACCAGAGACGCTTCTTCCCGAAGATCTGTGACAGCCGGATCCACAGTGGGGTGAAGATGAACTGCGGAATCGTGTAAACGAGCAGGATCGGCACCATCATCCCTTCCATGCCGACGATCACATACTGGAGCAGGTAGGGCACAAGCAGCCCGACGCTGGCGACGCCGAGGGTCTCGACCCCGTAAATGAACAGTAGCAACCTTGCGTGCGGGTTCCGGAAGATGTCGATAAAGGCCCCGAACACCTTGTCGCTGCCGCGGCCCTGGTAGTCGGTGCGCTCAGGCAACCTTCGTGTCGACCAAAGTACGATCGCAATGACCCACACGGCGGCGAACAATGACAGGCCGAAGGCGAACGTTCGTTTGTCCTCCGCGACATCCATGAAATAGAGGGAGACAAGTCCCAGGATTGAGCCGATTGCCCCGATCAGGTGGCTGAGGCCGAAGAGACGAGTCCTTTCGTGGTAGTTCGGTGTCAGTTCGACTCCGAGGGCGCCGTGCGGGACAAAGAATGCGGTCTTCGCCGTCTCGTAGAGCAGAAGAGCAAGTGCCATCCAGCCGACGAGCATGACGCCGTGCAGGACGGCGGGGGGCGACCAGATCATAAACAGGCCGAGTCCCATCGGCAGGGCCGCGACAAACATCCATGAACGGCGTCGTCCAAACCGGGAGCGCGTACGGTCCGACAGGTATCCTGCTACCGGGTCGGAGACCGCGTCCCAGAGTCGCGAGACGGCGAGCAATGTGCCGATGGCCGCCGGCGCGATCAGGAGCACGTCTGTCGAGAACTTCATGAAATAGGTGGCGAACAAGGCGCCCATGACCCCGAAAGCGATCCGTGGCAGCGCGTACGCCCAGATCACTGCGAGCGGCAGACGCTCCGCCCCGGCAGCACCGGCAACGTCATCGAGCGTTGGAAGGGGAGAAGCTGTTTCCGGCGCCGTGCCGGACGGATCCATCAATGCCACTCGATCGACCTCAATGCATCGAGCATCATCTCGACTGACATCATGACCAGCAACATGCCCATCAGGCGCTCCACGGCGGTCAGTCCCCGCCTGCCGAGGATGCGGTGAAGCGGTGTGGATGCCAGGAGGATCGTCGCGGTGGCGCACCAGGCGACGGTGATGGAAACGAACAGCGGCAGTAACGGCTGGTTCTGGGACATGAGCATCAGGACCGCCATGATTGACGGGCCGGCGACGGCCGGAATGGCCAGCGGAACGATGAGCGGCTCGCCGACGTGCGAGTCGCCGAAGATTCCCTGCGGCGTGGGAAAGATCATGCGCAAGGCGATCAGGAACAGGATCATCCCGCCCGAGATGGCGATGGCCTCCTGGGAGAGACCAAGGAATTCGAGTATGAATCGGCCGGCGAAGAGGTAGACAAGTAGCGCGACGTAGGCGATCACCACCTCCCGTGCGGTGATCTTCAGGTGCCGCTCCGGCTTGACGTCCTTCAGCACGGAAAGGAAAAGGGGAACGTTGCCCAAAGGATCCATGATGAGAAAAAAGACAAACGTGGTGCTGGCGATTTCCAAGCTCAAGTTTCCAGGCGAATCGGTCGAATAGTATCGCATTCGGCGCGTTACCGTTTGGTCGGCGGCAGTTCCGGTTCGTCTGCAATTTACGGCTGCTGTCGCACGTTACTTAACGTCGGGTCTTGAATTCGGCAACATGAGGCCCGATTTAGGTACGAAATGGGCGCAAACGCCGGTGTGGTGCGCCTTGTGGCGGTTTTGGGTTGAAAACCCGTCGTGATCCGCCTAAAGTGTGCCGCCGTAAAAGCCGCACAACATCGTAAGAACGGATTCAGGGCGCCTCTGCCCGCTTTTGCCTTCCCCAGGCATCCGCTTCAAGCGAGAAGACAATAAGAAAGACTGCACGAAATTCGATTACTGGTACGCCAGAGAAAGCGCGTGCCTCCAGGAGTGTCAATTGAGCGACAAGAAACTCATAGCCGGTCTCGTCTCGATTGCGATCGCCGCGTGGCTGTTGTCCGGATCACTGACAGGCAGAACCGTCGACGCCGAGGAGGGTAACGCGCCGACATCCGATGAAGTGCCACTGGTGCGTGGCATGGAAAGCATGGCAACGACCCGCCAGTTGTACCTCGACGTGCGTGGCCAGACGCATGCCAACCGGGTTGTACAGGTAAAGTCCGAGATATCGGGCGTCGTCGAGGCCGTGCCGGGCGAAAAGGGCTCGCACGTGAAGGAGGGAGACGTGCTGTGCAAGGTCGCGATCGATACGCGTGCGACCGACCTCGAAGAAGCACGAGCGGACCTGCAGAGCGCCAAGCTCGAGTACGACGGAGTGATCGACCTGCAGCGCCGCGGACTGCAATCCGAGATCAATGTCTCGAAGGCGAAGGCCGCGCTCGAGAGTTCTCGTGCGCGTGCGAAGCGCGCCGAACTCGCGCTCAAGAAGACGAGCATCACTGCGCCGTTTGACGGCATCGTCGACACGCAACCGGTCGAAGTAGGCGATTTCCTCAATGTCGGCCAGGTTTGTGTCACGCTGATTGAGATCGATCCGCTTCTCGTCGTGGGCCAGGTTGCAGAAAAGAATATCGGTGAGGTTGAACTCGGTGACGAGGTCGATATTTCCCTGATCACCGGCGAGAAACTACATGGCGTCGTCACGTTCATCGGTCGTGCACCGGATGCGGCAACGCGGACCTATCCCGTCGAAGTCTCCGTGGCGCACCCCGGAGATGCGGTGCGCGCGGGATTGACCGCCGAGATGAAAGTGCCCGTCGGCAAGGAAGAGGCACACCTGATCTCGCCGGCATCGCTGGTACTGAGTGATGAGGGTGTGGTGGGTGTCCGCATCGTCGATGACAACGATGTTGTTCACTTCAAGCCGGTCACGATCGTGAGCGAGGGGCCAAAGGGCGTCTGGGTCAAGGGTCTCCCGGCACATATCCGGCTTATCACTGTCGGGCAGGAAGATGTCTTTGAAGGGCAGGTGGTTCGTATCGACCTGTCGCCGCTCGCATCGATCGTCAGCTCCTGATGTCAGTTATCTCGAATTATGTCGCCGCCTCGATCGATCGATCGAGGACGGTGTTGTCGATCCTCGCGGTCATCCTGTTCGCGGGCGCCATCGCCTGGGTGAGCATCCCCGTCGAATCGAATCCGGACGTCTCGGTGCCGGTCATCATCATCACGATCCCGCACGAAGGTATCTCGCCACAGGACGCCGAGCGGCTGTTGGCGCGCCCGGTGGAACTCGAGGTAAAGACAATCGAGGGCGTCGAGGAAATCAACTCGTATTCCAGTGAGGGGTCCGCGACGATCGTCGTCGAGTTCGACTATGACCTGGACCCGGACGACGTCCTGATCGATATTCGCGAGGCGCTCGATCGCGCCAAGGTCAAGATACCCAGTACGGCGGAAGAGCCCATCATCCGGGAAGTCTCCGCGGCCGAGTTCCCGATCATCACGATCAGCCTCGGTGGAGACGGCGTGCCGGACCGTGTGATTTACCGGCTCGCCCGTGATCTCAAGGACCAGATCGAGTCGATCCCGGATGTACTGGAAGCGAACATCAACGGCCAGCGGGAAGAATTGCTCGAGGCAATCATCGACCCGACGCTGCTCGAGTCCTATGGGATTACCAATGAAGAACTGATCGGCGCGGTTGCGCGCAACAACCGCCTGATCGCCGCCGGTGCGGTCGATACCGGCAAGGGCAGCTTTACGGTCAAGATTCCGAGCGTGATCGAAAATGCCGGCGATGTGTTGTCGATCCCGGTCAAGGCAACGCCGGACGGCGTGGTCACACTCGCCGATGTCACGACGATTCGCCGGACCTTCAAGGACGCG
>JAGRIN010000295.1 GCA_020443245.1 Pseudomonadales bacterium | reverse complement strand
AGGTGACTACCGCGACGTCGATCGCATCATGGCAGACCACGCCCGATTTCACGTCGAGCTCGAGCCGCACTGGATGACGGATACGTCCGGCATCTCCGAGGAACGTTTCGCCACCTTCCTCGAGACCAGCGGCCGTCGTGCCCTGGTCGCTGAACGCGACCAGGGGATTGTCGGCGTGGTGTTCATCGTCGAAGGTGCAGGCATCGACCCGGGCCAGGCCTATCGCCCCGTCTTCTGGATTGATGAGATTGCGGTGGCCGAAAGTGTGCGCGAAGAGGGCATCGGCCGCGCGCTGATGAATGCCGCCGAGACCACGGTAAAGTCACTGGGTGCGAAGGCGCTTTGCCTCGACGTCTGGAGCAGCAACGCCCGGGCGATTCACCTCTACGAAACGCTGGGGTACGCACCGTTTCGACAGCGCATGTTCAAGCCCCTCTAGCGCTTGCCACCCTGGCTGTGGGCAGGCGACCGGCTCCCGTCATTGGCAGGGCGACGTTGCTGCGCAAGCCCTGTCACGGAACTTGAACCAATGAGGCCCTCGCGATCGTAGAGCCAGCATTCGCCGATCGCGACACCGTCGGTTGCCTGATGGTTGGTGACTTCCATGCCGATCCACTCATCGCACGGTACGCGATGCAGGTAGAGCGTGACATCCGAGTTGATGTACCCGAGACCACCGTCACCCGAATTGGCCCAGGGATTGGTCAGGTCTGCAACCAGTACGGCACGCAGCCAGGCGGACAACGTCGTACCTTCTACAAGATCGCGATTCTCGGAAAGCCACATGCGCTTCTGACCGAACGAACCCATCTCACCGTCTATCGGCCTGCGACGCTTGACGCCGATCATCTCGAACTCGGGTTTGACGCTGATGTCCTCCGGAAGGGGGACCTTCCACGGCTCAGGTTTCCAGACCCGCGTCGGGGCATTCCCGGTCCGGCGCAGAAGCTGGCAGGTCGCACGCGCCATACTCGTTCCGTTAGAGATGAATTCTGCGTCGATCACCTTGATTCGATAGCCATCACGGACCAACGTCGTCCTGATTTCGATCGGAGAGAAATCGGGCAACCGATACATGTCGACGGTCAGCCGTGCCGGCATATACTCGGACGTGTCGACTTCCTGTTCGATCTGGAATGCCAGCAGCGCGACAACCACGCTGCCGCTTAGTGAATCGGGATCCCAGGGGCCACGGCAATGGACAGACGGGCGGTATTTTCCCGCTTCCAGGGTGTAATAGGCTTCAGTCATGGTCTTCTTACATCAGGCGGTACATCAGGACTGCCGCACGCTGGATCAGCATCGGCAACGTGGAAAGGTCGATCGTCTCGTCAGGCGTGTGGGCGCCGTTACCTTCCGCCCCCAGGCCGTCGAGCACATCGACATAGGCGGCGACGAACGACACATCGGCCGCCCCGCGCTTGCCCGGATCGAATGCCTCGACAGGGCCATAACCGAGGTCCTGGCTGACCTGGCTGAGCGTATCGAGCAATTGCATGTTCCCGGGTGTCGGCGGCATCGACGGGTACCCGTCTTCGAACGTTATTTTTGCGGAAGTCATCGGCAAGTTTCCGGATTCTGTGATGGCGCGCATCTTGTCCCTTGCTGAAGATTCCTGTTCGGTGGAAATCGTTCGGAGTCCACCATCCACCACCACGCGCTGTGCAACCACGTTCGTCTTGCCGAACGCCGAACCGCGATTTTTTTCAGGGTCGTGCTCGACCGCGGTGCCGCCTAAAATCAAACCCGGATTGAACGTCAGGTATTGCTCACCTCGAACCTCGTTGTAGAAACGGTCCAGAATTCGCGCCGTTTCAAAGACGGCACCCGCACCGACCTCATCGCTGAAGATGCCGGATGAGTGTGCACGTTTGCCGGTGACCTCGAGTGTCCAGCCACTCGACCCACGGCGCGCCACTGTCGCTGCGCCCAGGGACGTCGCAATCTCGAAACCCAGCGCGACGTCACAGCGCTTCGCCGCGTCGACGAGGTGTCGACGTGAGATGCTTTTGGGGCTGCCCGACTTCTCCTCATCGCCAATGAGCGCGACGATGAACTTGCCGTCATCCAGCACGCCGGCCTGTGCCAATGCCTTGAGCGCGAACAGGATCACAACATCCCCGCCTTTCATGTCGTTCACGCCCGGTCCTGCTGCCATGTTCGAGTTTCGCGTGAACCGCTGGAACGGGCTGTCGGCTTCAAAGACGGTATCCAGGTGTCCAATCAGCAACTCACAGTTTCCACCGCCCGCATTTTCTGCAAACAGATGACCGGCGCGATTCACTTCGCCCATGTCATGCCAGGTTGTCTTGAAGCCGAGCTCATCGAGGTGTTCGGCAAAGACGTCGCCGACCTTGTGAACGCCCTCGAAATTCATGGTGCCGCTGTTGATATTCACAACTTGCTCAAGCAGCGCAATCGCATCGTCACCGCTCTCACGGGCATACTTCGCGATCTGCTGCTCTGTAGCGGAAAGCTCGGCCTGCGCGCAAGCCGTATGGAATGACAGCGCAACAAGCGCTACCGAGATGAATGTAGGTCGCAACGGGCTCCCCCGGGTCGGGCAAACACCACATCCTAGCAAGAAACGTCCCGACGATGGACCTTTGAACGGCTACTCAAAGCCCGCCACACCGAGTTCGTGCGCGGCAATACGAAGCGAGTCCGGGTTTCCGATATCGAGTATCTCGCCGGGCATTCGCCAACTCATCAACGGATGCCGACCCACGAGGTATTCCATCAGGTAACCAGGCGAGTCAGGATTCCCGCCGCTTGCAATAAAGTCATCGACAACCCGGATAAGGGAACGCGGCAGGAGGTAAAGGGGAGCAGCCGCCCACGGGCTTGACGGCTCACGCGGCTTCTCCGCAAAGCCGACGATCTCGCCGCCATTCCCCAACGTGACAACGCCACGTCGCTTCTGGTCTTCCATGTCAGGATTATGGCGAATCGCAACGTGGATGCGGCCATCGCGCAGGCAGTCAGCCAGGGGCGCCAGGTCGAACAGGATCAGGTTGTCGGCTGCCACGATGAGAAGATCATCATCGAGTTGCGCATAGTCAATCGCAAAGAGGATGTCGCGAATCGCGCCCAGGCGTGTCTGGGCCGTCATTGAACCATCATTGAGGAGCCTGACTGACGGCGCGTTGGCTTCAAGGTAATTCTCGAAATCAGGGAGGTAGCGCGCGTTGCTGACGAGTACGATATGTTCTTCGGCGACAACGTCACGAAGCCGCGCGAGCAGAACGTCCAGAACGCTCACATCCCCGAGGGTAACCAGTGCCTTGGGAATATCACCGATGAGCGGTGTGAGGCGCGTGCCATACCCTGCAGCCAGCACGATGACCTTCATGGGCGACCCAGCCCCGCTTCCGCGCCTGTCTCGATGGCCCACATATCGGAGGCGAACTGCGGGTAGCGAGCAAGGTATCTCTCGCTGACCACATCCAGCAGCGAATCCAGGTCGAAATTTCTTTCGACCAGGGCGACGCAACAACCACGGAACCCGGCGCCGCAAAATCGCGCACCATGAACGCCTTCTGCATCCCGCAGCGTTTCAAACAGGGCAATGAGTTCAGGCGATCCTGTCTCGTAATTGTGAATCGAACTCAGCGCCGACTCGTTCATGAGCGCACCAAAGGTCGCGGCGTCACCGGCGCGCCACGCCTCGGCACCCGCCAGCACGCGGCGTGACTCCGTGAAGAAGTGCCTGGCCCGTCTCGCAAGGGTCGGCTCGAGACCATCTTTCAGTTCTTCGTATTCATCGTGCGCGGTATTGCCGAGCGGCTGTGGCGTGGCATTGCGCTCGCCCGCCAGCCTTCGCAACGCTGCACCTGCATTCATGCACTCGGCGACGCGATCGTTGAACTTCGACGAGCCTACGAGCGGTTCGCGAATACCGCTGTATACGGCAACAAATCGGAAGGGTTCGCCTTGCGCAATACGTTCGCACACCTGGCGCTTGCAATCGATCAAGCTCAGGCAGCCCGACTCACTGAGCGCGATCGCCGCCGGATCGAGAATGCCGTTCTTCAGGCCCAGATAGTTATTTTCAATCTGTCGATCGAGATCGACCAGTTCGATTGGTGACAACGACAGATCGTTTGCCGCGGCCAGTATCGCAAGATAGGCAAGCCCTATTGCCGCCGACGATGACAACCCCGCCTCGGCA
>JAGRIN010000294.1 GCA_020443245.1 Pseudomonadales bacterium | reverse complement strand
CCCTGTCAGCAACACGCGATAGCGGTTCGAGGTCGAGGAGCCATCGCTTCGGCGACGCGGTTCAGCGACGAGAAGTCGTTGCTCCATCAACACCCGCAAGGCGCGTTGCACGGTGCGGGTGGAGACCGAGCACTTCCGCGCCAGCGTCGACACGCTCGGCCAACACACCCCCTGGTCGTCGGCCGCGTCGGCAAGGGCCATCAGGACGAGCTTGAGCGTCGGCGCCAGCGTCTGGCGCCACGCCCAGTTCATGGCGACGATGCTCAATGCCGGCGCGACCGCACCTCCACTTTTGTCGGTCGGCCACGACGCCTGGCAGCCCCATCGACGGCCGACACGTCACGGGTGCACGTCATGAACTGCGCGAGCCAGTCGTGCACCTCGGCACAGGGCCACAACCGGTAGCGGCAGCCCGGTGGTCGGATGCGCGGCGGCAGCGGGCTGCCCGCGCTCAGCTTGTTGCGAAGTCGCCCGACCGTGATGCCGAGTAGTCCGGCGACCTCATCGTCGGAGTAGTAATGTCCGCCGCCGTCCGTGAATCTTTCGCGTGGATTCGCCATGGTTGAGCACTCTCGGTTGTTGCAGAGTGCACCATGAGACGCGCGTGATCGCGGGTGCGCTACGCTAAATCGATACAAGTGGCGTCGTGGTTTTTTCGTTCACCTCCGCGTGCGGATCTCTTGCCACAGTTTTGCCACAGTGCGAACGGAATTCGAGGTGATCTCGCGTGATCGGACGAAACCCTATGTGATTGTTCTCACGCGTGTTATCGTCCAAGCACTTGACCCAGAATGGGTGCCGGCACGCTTTCACACGGCAGGGGTCGCTGGTTCGATCCCAGCATCGCCCACCAAAACTCCCCTTCTTGTCAACAGATTGGAACGGTCTTCGACTCGAGCTCCGCGATGTCGATCGCAATACCGTGACCGAAAACGTGACCGATTCGTGGCGCGAACGCGCAGTGCTCGCGACACGATGCCCAGGTATTCATCGGCTTGGCGTCGTTTGAACGACGGCCGGCCCTGCCCTTCCTATGCATAGGCTGCCGTGACAGCACACGCCATGGCATCGGTGTTGTCGTTACGTACGCCCGAGCGCAGCTACCCGGTGAAGAGGTCCGCTTGGTCGAACCCTTCCGCAGTGGCCTGCCTGGATTTTTCGGACCAGCGACTATCGGAGAACGGCGCACTGCCAAAGCGCTGGATCAGCGTGACCGCGCCGGCCTGGGCCGTCTTACGGGAGAACCCCGCCTTCTTGATCAGGTGCGTGGCGATGCAGCGGTAGACAATGCCGAGCACCCGGCCCATGACATCGGGGGACTGGCGAATAGGAAGCGCCAGCTCGCCTTCGGCGTCCGGCCGGCGCGACTCAGACTGCTTGCTTTCAGCAGGTACCGCTGCCCTTACCTCTCCGAGCGCATGTTCAACCTCCCTAGTATCGCTTCGACCCGCAAACCTGGCTCTCTGCCGCCGCGAGCGCGCTTGCCAAGCATTTGGGCGTGTTTGCCAAGCGTTTTGGCGTCTTTGCCCAGTGCGCGCCCCATCGATTGGAATTAGCTTCATTTCGTTTCCAAAACAAAGGCTGGCAACCCATGCCCAAATCAAGACGGTTTCCCGTCTTCAAACGGGGACTTCCGGATGTCATGGGCAAGGTTTTTTGCATTACCAGATCTACGACGATCCCGGGGTCATCGATATGCCTGATGCCACCGACACCCTCGTCGAGTACTACCGCTGCATCAGCAGTGAGCACCCGGACCGGGACGAGTACCGACAGACCCTGGCCAACCAGGACAAGTCGGTCATCCGCATCCGCCTGACCCGCTGGGGACCCATCAGCACCGGCGGCTTCCCACCCGAACTCTTTCAAGACGACTGAACCCGACCCGACAACGAGACAAAGGAGAGACCCCATGACGACCAAGACCGTCCTCATCACCGGAGCCAGCAGCGGCATCGGCCACGCCACCGCCGAGCGCTCCAACTCGCGCGGTGCGTCACGCTCGACATGTTCGACCCGGCGCTGTTCGCAGCGCTATGTTCTGAAGACCTCCAACGGGCCGTGAGGCGGCTTGAACGCTACAAGCGTCTGATGGGTCCATGCCGATTGAAGATCCAGGATGGCGAAGGTTCTTCGGTTGCCTGCCAGGTCGAGGGCCTGCCCTTACCGCCGCCCCTATGGGGTATCGCTGAGCTCGCGGTGTGGGTGGGCTTGGCATCGAGCATTGGCCCCACCTCGAATCCGCTTGTGTGATTCTCTCGTGGAGGAAAAACGCGAATTGAGAAGGGTCACGAGCGACGCCGCTCATGATGCCATCTGCAGTGCGATTTTCCTTGAAACGTGAACAGCTTCGTGGAGTGACGAGAGGGGTCACTGTTCAACGCTGATCCACAAGGCCGTCTCACAGCCGCTTGCGCGGTTGAGGCCTTGGGTCAGCATGTCAATCGGTGCGCAAAAACGACCCTCGATCGGTTGCCAAGCTATCGGTAGACCTCACGGCGGTGCCCTACAGCAATTACGAGAACAATGAGTTCGTTCTCGCGGATCTCGTAGATCACACGGTACGCGCCGACACGCACCCTGCGTAACCCGGACAGGTCGCCCTTCAGCGCCGAGCCTCGGTAGGGATTCTCGCGAAGCCCGTCGATCGCTTCGGCAATGCGGAGACGCTCGGATTTGGTAATCGCTTGCAGCTCTTTCTGCGCGCTCCGATTAATCCGAACCGACCACTTCATCCCGAACGGCCTCCCAGTCCAGAACCGGATCGTTCGGATCCTGCAATCGCTCGAGCGCGAGCGACAGATCGTGGAAATCTTCGAGATAGCGCTCGATCGCATGACGCACGATCTCGGCTCGCGAGCGATGCAGTCGTGAGGCAGCTTTATCCAGTTCGGCGACCAGCTCGTCGGGAATGCGCGCGGTGATCTGGCTCACGGTAATCTTCCTGAATGTCATTGACAGTCAATGAACTTACCGGTCGTCGCTACACGGGGTCAATAGTTGATGCCTCGCACGCCGCCACGCGATGCGCAGCTTGGTCAGATCCCAATCCGGGTCGGCGTTGCGATCGAACTCCTCACGAAAGTATTCAATCCGAGCCAAAGCTTCGTCCCGCGCGCCACGCGCGCGATCACGGGCCTCACGCCGAGCGTGACCAAATCGTGACACGCTCCGATCATCCGGTGCCTCGTCCCGTCTTTTCTAGTCCACTTCGCACGGGGCCGGGTGCGCTAAGTAGTTAATTTAAAAAAGGACCTATCGAGCCGATTCGGTTTTCACACGGCAGGGGTCGCTGGTTCGATCCCGGTATCGCCCAGCAATCAACATCAATCGGTATGAAGCCTCGCCCCACGGTAATCGGCTTGCCGGGCGCTAGTCGCTACACCGTCACCGCACTCGTCCGCGTACGAACGCTGCGTGGGACGACCGACTTCCCAAGACACGGATTCTACGAACCGCTGGACCTGCGCAGACAAATTGGCTGCCGGGCGCACGCCAATACCTGCGAGACGCCCCAAGAACGGAAAGTAGGGTGCGCAGCGCAGCGTGGCCGATTGGTGCCGAGTCTTGCCGTTTGCCCTGTTCAGGCCAGCAGCTCCAATGCAAGCCGGTTGGGGGGACCTGGCAAAGCGCGGGACCTGACACCGGCCCCCGCCGGGGGCCTCGGGGACATCCCTGTACTCGCCCGGCTTGCGGCAGCCTAAGGTTGTGCCACCGGTAGGCGTGTCGACCTGGTCGATGTCGATCCCGACCAATCGGCATGGGGCCGTTCGGAACTGCAGCAGGAGACTCCGAAGCGCGAAGGGCAGGCGGCCGCCCGGCGTAACACCCGCTTCAGGCGCCGTGCTGCAGGCCCAGCGCGGTACGCCATCAGGCTGGCGTCGCCTCGTCGGATTCTGCTGTCGTGGCATACCGCTGTCCCCCTGCCCTGCCCTGCTCGGCCTCGCCCTGCCGGTGTCACCCGGAATCTCGGCCGGGTGGCCTAGCGGTTACGCGGGTCGGGGCGTACCGCGCTCATCGCCAACATGGCGCACGGGTTTGTTTACCGCGTGAGTCCCCGTCCTGCTATATTCATCCACGACGCCCAGCGACGCTGTGAGGTAGGGGAGACCACGCATGCCGACGCCCAAAGTCATCGTCAACCTGTATCCGGTGTTACCGGCCAAGGACGAGGCG
>JAGRIN010000293.1 GCA_020443245.1 Pseudomonadales bacterium | reverse complement strand
CGCGGGAATCTCGGCCTTGCGCCATCCCGGCGTCCAGGAGTCGGTCGCCAGCGTCGACGGGTTGGCGAAAGTTCTCGCTGAAATCGAGTCTGGCGCACCGTCGCCAGAGGCCGGCGCAACATTGGGTGGCGGGATCAGGTTGCCGATGCGGCCGAACTCCGACTCCGGAACGCCGATAAAGAAGTCCGCGCCGAGCGGCATCGCAACCTCGTCCTGGAAGAACCTGCCTATCGACTTGCCGGAAACCCGACGCACGACCTCACCGATCAAGAAGCCTTGGGTAATGGCGTGATAGCCAGTCTGGGTGCCGGGTTCCCACCAGGGTTTCTGTGCGGCCAGAAGGCCCACAATCTTGTCCCAGTCATAAAGGTCTTCAAGCGAGACCGGCACATCGAGACCCGAGAGTCCGGCCGCATGGTCCATGAGGTGCCAGACCTTCACGTTCTCTTTGCCGCCCTGGGCGAACTCTGGCCAGTACCGCGCGACGTTTTCGTCGAAGTCCAATTGGCCGCGATCGTTGAGCACCAGCGCGCACAGGAAGGACATCGTCTTGGTCGTACTGTAGACGTTGACGATCGTGTCTTCCTGCCACGGCCGCGACTTTTCTGCATCGAGATAGCCGGCGTACAGGTCGACAACGGGCTCGCCTTCGAGCGTGACGGCAAAGGAGACCCCGACATCGTCACCCGCCTCAATCGAGGACGCGATGATGTCCTTGACCGGTTCGAACCTGGGATCACACTTGCCATGAATTTCAACAGTCACGTCTTTCTCCGCTAATCAATAAGGATCATGTGATCTGGCAGCTCGTTGCGCTCGTGAGTCGCCGGTACATGTTGTGCCAGAAGCGAACCACAGGCTTCCACGGCATAGAGGAAGCCCTCGAGCGTCTTGCCGGCATGCACGCGCCGGGTGAACGCATCGACAATCGCCTGCCATTCAGTGTCCGGTACATGCTGGCTGATTCCCCGATCGGCGATTATCTCTACGTAACGCTCTGTTTCGGAGACGAAGATGAGCAGGCCGGTTTCACCTTCCGTGTGATGCAGGTTGTTCTCAAGAAACTGCCTGCGTGCGAGGTTGGCGGCACGCCATTGCTTCACACCCTTCGGAATGATTCGCCGCAGAACGGGAGGGATACGCAATGTCACGGCCATTACCAAAAACACCGCAAGCTGGATCATCACGATCTCGACGACGTCCAACCAGAATGGCGTAAAAAGGATGATGCCGGGCGAAATCAACGCGATCAGTGCGGCCCAGAGTGAAGGAATGTAGTGGTATTCGTCCGCCTGGCGCGCGAGCACGGTCACGAGTTCCGCGTCGGTCGTCTTCTCGACCCGGGCAATGGCGTCCGAAACTTGTCTCGTCTCTGCTTCAGTCAATAGCGCCATCACCAACCTCCGCTCGCACCGCCGCCGCCGAAGCTGCCGCCTCCGCCACCAAAACCACCTCCACCGAAGCCGCCGCCTCCGCCGCCCCAGCCGCCGCGATGACGACTGCTGCGACCAAGCATACTGCCAAGGAGCAGGCCTCCCCAGAAACTGCGTCGGCCGAAAATGCCAGGCAGGATCCAGAACACGACGATGAACACCAGGAACAACCAACCTGGCGTTACCTTGTGGCTGGAGCGAGACTTGCGTTCACGCATCTCATACTGCCCGCCGAGCGCCTGGATGATCGCCTGCGTTCCCTCGAGCACGCCCTCGTCAAACTGTGCGCTTTTAAACTGCGGCGTGATCACGGTGCTGATGATATTGCTCGAGATAGCGTCGGTGAGTTCTCCCTCGAGGCCGTAGCCGACCTCGATTCGAATCTTGCGTTCTGCCTTGGCGACAATCAGGAGCACACCGTTGTTCTTACCTTTCTGGCCGATGCCCCAATAGCGGCCGAGCTGGTAGCCATACTCCTCGATCGCGTTTCCGTCGAGCGAGTTGACGGTCACCACGACGACCTGGTTGCCGGTCGCCTTCTCGTGCGCTTCAGACAGCGCTGAGATTTGCTTCTCGGTACTGCTGGAGAGCATCCCGGCCTGGTCGACGACACGGCCAGTCAGTTTGGGAAAGTCGATTTTCGCACACGCAATGCCTGGCAGGGCCAGGAGCACGAACAGCCAGGTCGCTCCGATCGACGGCGTTACTCTAATCAAAACTTGACCGTCGGGGCCTTTTCGGCATTTTCGGTTGTCGCCTCAAAGGTCTCCCTGATCGGCATGTCGCTGTACATCATCGAGTGCCAGAAGCGCCCGGGATAGGTACGAATTTCGGTGTTGTATTGCTGAACCGCCTGGATGTAATCACGCCGCGCCACGCTGATGCGATTCTCGGTACCTTCAAGCTGGCTCTGGAGTGCAAGGAAGTTCTGGTTCGACTTGAGGTCTGGATAGCGTTCGACCACAACCATGAGCCGGCTGAGCGCACCCGTTAGCTGTTGCTGGGCCTGGTCGAATTGCTTCAGCTTTTCCGGATCGTTGATGAGTTCCGGGCTGACCTGCATGGACGCGACCTTTGAACGCGCTTCCGTCACCGCCGTCAGGGTCTCGCGTTCCTGCGTGGCGTAACCCTTGACCGTCTCTACGAGATTCGGCACAAGGTCGGCACGCCGCTGGTATTGGTTCTGCACCTGCCCCCACGCTGCCTTGACGGCCTCGTCGTACGTGGGAATGTTGTTGATGCCACATCCGGAAAGCGCCGTCATCAAGGCGACCACCACACCGATCCGCAGAAACCACTTCATCGAGATCCCTCCTGGCACAAGAACCGACAACATTCTAAACGACATCGGCCGAACACCCCACCGCTCTTTTTATCCCAAAAACGAATCTACCCTGCGATTCCACTCGTCCGCGGCTTCCCAGTAGACGTTGTGCGGCGCTCCATCGATCTCCTCGTACTGCGAATGACTTACCAGCGAGTGCAATCGCTTCGCGTTGGGCACAAGACCGTCCAGGGAACCGACAATGACCAGCATTGGCGATTTCACATTGCCGATCAGGTCGTGAACGGTCTGCGTCTCTTCAATCGTCCGGGGATTACGTTTGCGCGGATGCCGCATGTATTCCAGCCGCGTCGCTGTCGAACGGATGCGCAGGTAACGTTCGTACATCAGTGGTCGCTCTTCCCGCAGTTTCTGTGTCAGGGAGTCACCGATCGGCAGGAACAGCGTTTCATGATCGAGCGGCGTTATATCACGAAAACGCGCATCGCCCGGCGCCGCCACGCCCATGCCCGAAACGATGAGCGCCTTCGCTGCGTTCGGATGTCGCGCCGCCCAGCGCAGGATTGTCGCGCCGCCCATCGAGTTACCCGCGAGGATCGGGTTCTCGATGCCGAGCGCCGCCAAAAAGCCCTCGAGCTCGTCGGTTCGGTCCGGCTCGATCTCGCCGCGTGGAGAGTTGCTGGAGTGGCCGTGGTTGACGCTGTCAAACGCGACAACCCGATACCGGCTCGAAAAGTAATCGAACTGTTGCCACCATGCCTCGCCACAGGAACTCATGCCATGCAGGAATACGAATGGTTGCCCCTGGCCGGCTTCAACGTAATAGATGTCCTGCCCCTGGACGTCGATCCACGCCATTGCGATCTCCCCTCTTCTCTTTGTGATGCCGTCACGGTAGCGCCTTGGTGCACCACTGGCAAACGCGTGGGGCGACGTTATCATGGCAACTGGCTTCTCAACGATGACAGGGGAAACTGTGGCTCGACTACTCAAGGCGGCCGGGATAGCGCTCGTCCTGGTCTTCGCTATCGTCCTCGCACGCACGTTCCTGCATACGCCTCAAGCAGACGCGAGCGGACAAGCAATGAACATCCCCGTCGACGCGGACAAGATTGCCGCGCATCTCTCTGAGGCGATTCGCTTTCGCACGGTGTCTTACCAGGATGACGCCGAACGGCAGCAGGATCAGTTCGACGGTTTCATCGCCTGGGTCAAGGCGACCTATCCCGAGGTCGACCGTTCTCTTGCGCTGATACGTCTGAACGATACGCTGCTATTCAAATGGGCGGGGAGCGAGGCCGACTTACCGCCGATACTGGTTACCGGACACTATGATGTCGTTCCCGTGATTCCCGGTACCGAGAGCGCCTGGCAACACCCACCTTTTGACGGGGTCATCGCTGACGGCGTTATTTGGGGGCGCGGCGCCCTCGATGACAAGAGCGCGGTGGTCGCGATCCTGGAGGCGACAACCGTACT
>JAGRIN010000292.1 GCA_020443245.1 Pseudomonadales bacterium | reverse complement strand
GGATGCCTTCATGAAGCGCAGCATCATCAGCATGCCCGCGACATCCTTGCCGGATTTGTCCGTAAGACGTGTTTCGTACCACAGGTACTCCGTCTTGGGCGTCTCGCCGAGGGCGAGTACGGTTGCTGTGCAATCGTAGTCGGTATCGGCGTGGACCGGACCGCTCAGGTGCTGGATTTCAATGGCGCCGAAGAGGCCGACGCCGATGTCGTCGTGGCGCGGCAGGATAACCGATTCCGCCGGGCGCATGATGCGGACGAACAGGCTGGGCGGCAAGGCTGCCGGGGTCTGGTTATAGACATCCATCGGCGCTGTGATGACGGCGAGGCGATCGGCGACATGCTTTGCTTCCACGCGCACGGGAATCGCATCGCTGCGTGAGCCCACTTTGACGTGGTCGAGTATCCGGATGTCCTCCGGCGCCGGCGTGTCGCGGATGCGCAGCCGTAGCGGCGATTCGGGGTCGAATCCGCCGACGTTGATCGTGCCCTCCGCGACCAGGTGATCGGCGTCGTCTTCCATCCAGGTGTTGGCCTTGCGGATGTTCCCGTCTGCCTGCGGTGCTGCCTTGGCGAAGCAGCGAACCGGTTCGAGGTCGGCCGTCGCATAGCGGAAATAAAGCGAGAGGCCGCCGCTTTGCCACCACTCGTCACCGAAGATGCGCGTCGCGATTGGCGGGAACTGCTCCATGTGCAGCGAACCTGCGACGGTGCCCCCGCGAAAACCGAGCTTCTGGGCTGTTGCGTCGTCGTGAATGCTGCCGGCGCCGAGGTGCTTGGCGCTGTTGGTCGGTGTAAGGAGCGGACCGACGAGTATGTCGTCCTGCTCCACGATGTCGGTTTTGCCCAGGTTCTGGGCAAGGATGTTGGTCGCCATGCTCGCTCCTTGCGCTGATCGTTGTCGTTTTGTTGTGCCACAAGCGTAAGAGCTTGGCCCGGCAGAATCAACGCAAAGCGCGTCAGTCCCCGAACTGCTGGCGCAGCATGTTTTTCTGCACCTTGCCCATCGTGTTCCGGGGCAGCGCATCGACGAAGAAGACCTGCTTTGCCACTTTGAAGTTGGCGAGTTTCTCCTTCATGTAAGCGATCACTTCCGCCTCACTGGGCGCGCCACTCGCCTCGGGCACGATCACAGCGGTGACTGCCTCGCCGAAGTCCGGGTCCGGCAGGCCGATAACCGCCGACTCGACGACGCCCGGCATGCGGTCGATCACGTATTCGAGTTCCTTGGGATAGACGTTGAGGCCGCCGGTGATGACAAGGTCCTTGCTGCGCCCGACGATCGAGACATACCCGTCCGCATCCAGCTGCGCGAGGTCACCGGTTTTGAAGAATCCGTCCGGCTCGAAGTCCTCGCGGGTCTTCTCCGGCTTGCGCCAGTAGCCCTTGAAGACATTCTCGCCCTTGACCTGCAGGTTGCCGGTCACGCCGGTCGCGACCGGTTGCCCCTCGTCGTCGACAATGCGCGCCGTGACGCCAGGTAATGGCGGGCCGACGGTGCCAGGTTTGCGCGTGCCGTGAAGGGGGTTCGAGGTGTTCATGCCCGTCTCGGTCATCCCGTAGCGCTCGAGGATCGTGTGCCCGGTGCGCGCCTGCCACGCGGCGAATGTCGACTCGAGCAGTGGGGCGGAACCTGAGGTGAAGAGCCGCATGTTGGCGCACGCGGCCTCTGACAGGCTCTCGTTGTCCAGCATTCGCGTGTAGTGGGTCGGCACACCCATATAGACCGTCGCGCGCGGCAGGCACGAGATGATGGTCGCGGCATCGAATCGCGCGAGGAATATCATGGGGCTCGCGTTCATCATCGCGACATTCGCCGCGACGAACAGCCCGTGAACATGAAAGATGGGCAAGGCGTGGAGGAGCACATCCCCCGGCTCGAAGCCCCAGGCATCGATCAGGCAGAGCCCGTTACTGGCAAGATTGCCGTGGGTGATCATCGCGCCCTTCGGTTGCCCGGTGGTCCCGGAGGTATAGAGAATCGCCGCCACGTCGTCCGGCCCGCACACTTCGGTTTCGCTGGTTGCGCCCGTCACCACTTCAGCCGGCAGCGTGCCCGCACCGTCCGCGTCCAGCGTGCGCACGGGACAGCTCGCGAGACGCTCGTACATCGCGAGCTTCGAGGGATCGCACACCACGAGCGAAGGTTCGGCGTCGCCGAGGAAGTATTCCACTTCGTGTTCCTGGTACGCGGTATTGAGGGGCAGGTAGATGAGTCCGGCCTTCAGCGCGCCGAGGTACGCGAGAAGGTTGGCGACCGATTTTTCGACCTGCACGACAATGCGGTCGCCCTTTGCGAGGCCGAGCGCTTTGAAGCAGGCCGCGTATTCGCCTGCCTGCCGGTGCAGGGTCGGGTAGTCGAGTGTCACCGCGCCGCTCGCGTCGGCAATGGCGGGGCCACCCGCGGCGGATCGCTGGAAGATCAGGTCATAGAGATTTGCGTTCACGTAAGCTCCGTACTGCGTGGTCGGATTAGGGATTTTTCTCGAGGCCCGGTGCCGTATCGTGGCTCAGGTTCGTTCCGGTCAGGTCCCACCAGGGCGCCTTGTCGGAAGTCCAGATCTGGTAGTTGGGCCGAACGCCGGGGTCTGTGTCGAGCGTGCCGGCTGCGATCCCGAAGCGCTTCTTGCCGTCAGTAATAAATTGCAGGGTAGCGCCACACTGTTTGCAGAACGTGCGCGTTGTACCCGGCGAGGACTCGTAGCGCGCGATCATGTCTTCGCCTTTGGTGACGCGAAACTGTTCCCAGTTGACGTTGGCATAGGTACCGAACGCCGCTCCATGTGCCTTGCGGCACATGCTGCAGTGACAGTGGCCCATTTCGCCGACACCGCCGGTGATTTCGTACTGCACCGCGCCGCAGAGACAACTTCCGGTATCGATGCGACTCATGGCTTCCCCCTTTTTGGAACGTATCAAGTCAGAAGAGATGGCCGAGCCTGATGTAGAACGTCCCGTTTCCGATCTCTGCTCGACCGTAGCCAAGATAGACAGGACCGAAAGGGGTGTCCACTCCCAGCGACAAGAGTCCGCCGTAGATCAGATCGCCTGCGTCGATGTCAGCCGAATCCTGCCAGGTGTTGCCGGCCTCGATCGAGAGCGCGAGGTACACCGGCAGGTCGACCGGCAGTAGCCGTCGTTCGGTGAGGCGGTGCAACCAGGTGACACCGACGTAAGTGAGGTTGTTCCCGACAAGTGAATCGCGGTGCAGTCCCGACAGGTTGCCGAAACCGCCCAGGCTCGGCTGGAGATGGCGACTGACGAACAAACTGCCGGAGCGGTGATAACGGCCGGAGAACACGATGGACTGCCCGCCGACAGGGAAAGCGTGGAGCACACGGGCATCGAACATGTTGTAGCGCGGCGCGCCTGACGGATCGACGAAGTCGTAACGCAGTGTGGCGAGCGTCCCCTCGTGGGGGAACGAGATGCTGTCCACGTCGTCGTACTCTGCAAGCAGGTAGTTCAGGCTGTCGTCGAACTCGCCGGACGGCCCGCTGCCCACGTAGCTCTTGATGTCTCCATCGTGACGCTCGTACCCGAATCCTGCGATCGCCTTGTTGGAGATCTCGTAGCCGGCGAACAAACCATACAGGAGTTCGTTGATGCGGAAACGGGCATCGATGTTTTCTGCCGCGATCTGGTTGAACCTGCGTTCCCCATACTCGATGTAGGGCCGCAGGAAGTAGTGCTGGCGGAAATCGAGCGGCAGGTAAAACTCGGTGCGAATGCGAGGATCCTGTCCGACTTGCGCGGCGGTGAACCACTCACCGCCGCGTGTGGTCACATCCGATTTGCGAAAGCTGGCGCCCAGGTTGTAGCCGCTTTCGGTCCCTGTGTCGCTGAACAATTCGAAGCTGATGCCGAGCAGGTTGCGTGAACGCGACTGTTCTCGTGCCGAGACGCGCAGCACACTGCCATTTTCGCCGGGGATGATGTCGTAGAAGACGGAATCGAAATATTCGTAGCCGTAGATCGTGTCGATATCGTGGCGTAATTGCGACTCATCGAGGCGCTTGCCGATTGCCTGGCGAATCTGCGCCCTGATCAACCTGTCAGAGACGCGCGTTTCGTTGTCGACCTCGATGCCGGTAATGACCGGCGGCTGGAAGTGGCCCGGTCGTGGGGGCGTAGTGGCGGATCGGGACGCGAACTGTGCGAGTCTCGACGACTTGCTCATGATGGCTTCGTAGCCGCGCTCGATCGCAATCTCGGTCTTGTCGAA
>JAGRIN010000291.1 GCA_020443245.1 Pseudomonadales bacterium | reverse complement strand
CTCCAGGCGATGGAAGTTGGCATAACGACTGGTTTACGCTGCCCCGATCGAATCGGATCAGGCGCGGGAAAAGGGGTAGTCGATGTTTGAGATCGAAACGCTGGATCACATCGGGATTCGGGTCACAGATGGCACGGTACTCGCCGCGAGGCTGTGGAAACCCGACACCCCGGAGCGGGTCCCGGCGCTCATCGAATGCACTCCGTACCGCAAAGGCGACGGCACCGCCATCGTCGATCCCGTGCTCCATGGATATCTCGCATCGCGCGGCTTTGCTTCGTTGCGCGTGGATCTGCGCGGCAGCGGCGACTCAGGGGGCGCAGCACTCGACGAATATGCGCCGCAGGAACTTGCCGACATCGAGGCGGTAATCGCCTGGCTTACGCAGCAGCCGTGGTGCAACGGCAAGGTCGGCATGCTCGGCATTTCGTGGGGCGGTTTCAACGCCCTGCAGGTCGCGGCGTTGAGGCCCCGGGGCCTTGCGTCAATCGTGACCGCCTGCTCGACGGACGATCGCTACGGCGACGACGTCCACTACCGGGGCGGGACCGTGCTGTTCGCTGACATGCTCTCGTGGGCGACCACCATGCTGGCATTCTCGGCGCGACCACCAGACCCGCAAACCGTCGGAGAAGACTGGCGTACCCTTTGGCAGGCACGGCTCGACGCCCTGCCGGATTATCCGGCGCTGTGGCTGTCCGAACAGCGGCGCTCTGCCTATTGGCGCCACGGTTCGGTCTGCGAGGATTACGACGCGATCGAGGTGCCCGTCTATGTCGTCGGTGGTCTCGCCGACGCCTATACCAACGCAGCCTTGCGGCTCGACCGGAACCTGGCCTCGCCACACCGCACGTTGATCGGGCCGTGGGGCCATTCATGGCCTCACGGTGCGGTGCCGGGACCCAACGTCGACTTTCCGTCACTCTGCGCAGAGTGGTTCGAAGCGTCGATGGCGGGCACACCGCCCACCGGCACAACCTTCTTCCTGCGGGGCAGCGATGCGTGGATAGACGACGTTGTCACCAAAGACACAAACTGGTTTCCAGCCGAGGACGGCCTGGGTGACGTCGCAGGCCCGGGCACGGTGCTTGCGATACCCCGTTCTACCGGTCACGGTCGTTGCAGCGGCGACTTTTGTCCGTCCACTGTCGAGGCCCTCCCGACCGGGCAGTCGGCTGACGACGACGAATCCCTTGTGTTCACCTCATCGCCCTTTGAAGCAGACACGGCATTCGTTGGCTTTCCACGCCTCGATATGTTCGTGCGCGCCGACCAGCCCATCGCGCAACTCATCGGCCGACTCTGCGCGGTCGACGCGCAAGGCCGCTCTCGATTGGTATCGCGCGCGATACTCAACCTGACGCGACGGAACTCGATGTCGCATCCAGAGCCGATGCCCATCGGGGAGTGGGTTCACATCCAGTTCGACTTCGATGTCATCAGCGACCAGTTCTTCGCGGGAGAACGACTTCGCTTGTGCCTTGCGGACGCCTGTTGGCCCATGGTGTTGCCGGCGCCGTGTTCACCGTCTATCGAAGTCGACACCGCACAAATGACGCTGTCGATGCCCGTTGTCACGTCGTGCAGGCACACGAACCTGGCGGAACCGCAATCCGTGGGCGCAGACCGGATGCGCGTGGAGATTCTTTCGCGTCCCGATGCGCACACGAAGGCCGAGGGCGGCAGGATCGAGAAGACCTACCGCGGCGCGACGATCCGTTATCCGGGCGGCATGACCGTGGCAAGCCGAAGCCGCGAGTTACTGGAACGCTATCTCATGCCCACCGCATCGAGCGAACGCCAACAGTCGCTCGCGCGCGAGGGCTGGGAAGTCGACATCTCGGTCAACGCCCGGCTCGTTTGCCACGACGAGCAATTCGCGTTGTCCTCGAAGGTCACTGCATCGCTGAACGGCGAAGTGATTTTCGAACGCGAATCGGTCCAGGATATCGCACGCGACCTGATGTAGTCGTCAGCCTTGCAGGAACGCAAGAAGCTGGTCAGGCGGCAACGGCTTCGAGAAATGGTAACCCTGTATGATGTCGCAGCCGACCTCCTGCAGAAACGCCACCTGGTTCGCATTCTCCACGCCTTCGGCTGTCACCGTCAGTTCGAGCGTGTGTGCCAGGACGATGATTGCCCTCACGATCGCCGCGTCCTCGTCACTATGCTCGACTTCGTCGAGGAACGACTTGTCGACCTTGAGTTCCTCGATCGGGAACCGCTTGAGATAACTCAAAGACGAGTAACCGGTGCCAAAGTCATCAATGGAGAGGGAGACGCCAAGGCCCCGGATATCGTGGAGCACCTTGAGGTTGCTTTCGACATCACCCATCACAACGCTCTCGGTGATCTCGAGGATGAGCCTCGCGGGGTCGAGACCTGTGTTGGCCAACGCGTTCGCGACGACATCATGGAGGCCCGGGTCCGAGATCTGCACGGCGGAAATGTTGACGGAAACTTTCAGGTTATCGAAGCCGGCTTCAGCAAGCCGCATGTTTTCCCGGCAAGCCTCTTCGAGGAGCCATGCGCCGATCGGCACAATGAGACCGCCATCTTCCGCCATCGGGATGAAGACGCCTGGTGAGATCATGCCGCGCGACGGATGGCGCCAGCGAACCAGCGCTTCCATGCCGACAGTCTTGCCCGACGACGTCTCGACCTTCGGCTGATAGTGCAGTTCGAGTTCGTTGCGGGACAACGCGCGGCGCAGGTCCGTCTCCAGTTCGAACAATTCTCGCGACTTTGCGTCCAGGTCCGGCGAGTAGAACTGGTAGGTGCCCCGTCCCTGCTGCTTGGCGAAATCCGTGGCGATTGCCGCATTCTTCATGAGGGCGTCGGAGTCCTGCCCGTCTTCCGGCGAAGTTGCGATACCGATACTCGCGGAGATGAACACATCCTGCCCCTCGACGCTGAGCGGCTCCTTCAGCGCATCGAGCATTCGGCGCGCAACCGAGCCTGCGATTTCCGCCTGGGAGATTTCCGGAAGGAGTACCGCGAATTCGTCACCGCCGAGGCGCGCGACGCTTTGCCATCTTTGGGCGACGGTCACGACATCGTCCTGTCGCACCGCGAATTTGAGCCGGGCAGCTGCCTGCGTCAATATCTCATCTCCCGCTCGCGGCCCGAAGGTTTCGTTGACCTGCTTGAAGCGATCGAGTCCGACAACCATGACTGCCATGGGTTTCTCGGCACGATGGCTACGCTGGATGGCCCAGTCGACGCGGTCGAGGAACAACTTGCGATTAGGCAGGTTCGTCAGCGTGTCGTAGTACGTGAGCTGGTCCTGGTACGCCTTGACCATCAGTGTGTTGCGAAGACGAAGCGCGAGTTCGCTCGAGTCGACCGGCTTGGCCAGGAAGTCGGTTGCACCCATCTCCAGCGCGCGGAGCTTCGTTTCGGAATCCGTCGAGGAGGTCAGCACGATGACCGGGAGATACTTGTTCCACGCGTCACGTCGAATCGACTCGAGGATCGTGAAGCCGTCCACCTCCGGCATCATGAGGTCCAGCAGCAGAACATCGGGACGCTCCTGGTCAATTGTCGCGAGCGCCTTCGTCGAATCGTCGATGGTAATGAAGTGCTGGTAGCCTTCTTCTTCGAGAAACGTCTGGATGATCTCCATCAGGATCGGCTCGTCGTCAACCATCATGATGACAGCGTCCTTCTGCTGGTCGAACTCGTCGTCCAGTCCTCGATCTTCGGTGATGGTCTGCGTCATATCGCTTCCTTACCGGGTAACTCGATTCTTTCACAGAGCGAGCGGATGTGCTTCACCACTTCTGAAGCGCCTACAAGATCGCCTGCCCGGGCAGCAGACTCGAGGATCGCGCCGGGCTCGTCGAATTCGTGAAACCCGACCGAACCGCCGGAGCCTTTCAGCCAGTGCCCAAGCGATGCGAGCGCCTCGGCGTCCCCAGACGACACCGCCGATTCCATTTCGGTGACACGCTCGTCCAACCGGTCGACGAAGCGCGCGATCAGGTCGCGGAACCGATCGTTCGCCATCGGTAGCGTCGAGTGGATCGGTGCCAGGTTTTCTGCGGCGGCGGTCGGTGCGGGCGCAGGCGCGCTTCCCCTGGCGGACTCATTCCCCTGATCGCCTTGCGCGTCGAGCGCTATCCTGCGTTGCAGGGAACGGATTCGAGCGAATGCCGGACCGATGTCCGGGCTTTGCGCCTTCGCGAGCAGTTCAAGTTCAGCGGCGGGCTCAGTGAACACATTGA
>JAGRIN010000290.1 GCA_020443245.1 Pseudomonadales bacterium | reverse complement strand
GTCGCGATCGAGCCGAAGACGGGCGGTATCCTCGCGATGGTCAGCAAGCCTGCATACGATCCGAACCTGTTCGTGACCGGCATCGATTACGATACCTATGCAAAGCTGCGCGACTCGCCCGATGTACCGCTGTTCAACCGGGCCATCCAGGGACAGTATGAGCCGGGTTCGACGATCAAGCCTTTCATCGCGTTGACCGCGCTCTCGACTGGCGTGATCACGCCTGAATACACGATCGACGATCCAGGTTGGTTCCAGTTGCCCGGTAGCGAGAGGCTTTATCGTGACTGGAACTGGACCACCGAAGGTTACGGCGGTCATGGCATCGTGAATGTCGAGAAGGCGATATACCGATCCTGTAACGTGTTCTTCTATGGCCTCGCGGTCAAACTCGGCATCGACCGGATCGACGAGAACCTGGCGTTGTATGGCTTTGGCATGAACACGGCGCTTGACCTGCCGGAAGCGCGTAGCGGCCTCTTGCCAACCAGGCAGTGGAAGAAGGACGTGCGTGGCCAGGTGTGGTATCCGGGCGATACGGTCAACATCGGTATCGGCCAGGGAGATATTCTCGTAACGCCCCTGCAACTCGCATCGGCGGTATCGATCATCGCGAATCGCGGCAAGGTCATCCCGCCCCGCATGCTGAAGACGGGGACGGACCTGCCGGTAGCGGGTGCCAAGCAACTTCCGGATGTCGACCGTATACCCGACCATGTCTGGGACACGGTGATCAGTTCGATGGAGAAGGTGGTGCATCGGGGCAACCAGGGTTATGGCGAGAACGGGACCGCGTGGGCCTACATCGGGCGCGATATCCCGTACCGGATGGCGGGTAAATCCGGTACCGCCCAGGTCGTGGGGATTGCGCAGGGGGAAGAATACGATGCGTCCATCCTCGATGAACGTGAGCGCAAGCATGCGTGGTTCATCGCTTTTGCGCCGGTCGACGACCCGAAGATCGCAGTAGCGGTGCTGGTCGAAAATGGTGGCGGCGGTAGTGAAAACGCAGCACCGGTTGCACGTGAGGTAATCGATCACTACCTGCTCGACGAAAACCTCCACGTGGCAGGATCAGGCAAATGAGCCAGGATTTCGTTAGACGACTCCCCGACGCCGGACTGCTCGGGCGGCGCAGCAGTGCGCTCGGTGACTTCCTGCACCTGGACCTGACCATTGTCTTCCTCATGCTGATCATCTGCGGTTACGGCCTGATTGTCCTCTACAGCGCTGTCGACCAGCACACCGGACCGGTGATCGCCCAGGTCATCAAGATCGGCATTGCGACCGGTGCAATGTTCGTCATGGCGCAGATCTCTCCGATCTTCTACCTGCGCCTCGCGCCCTGGCTCTACGTGCTGGGTGTCGCCCTGCTTGTGGTGGTACTGGTTGCCGGGTATACCGTGAACGGTTCGCAGCGATGGATCCGGATTCCCGGCATATTCAACTTCCAGCCATCCGAGATCATGAAGCTGGTGCTGCCGATGATACTCGCGTGGTATTTCCACGACCGTCACCTGCCGCCAAAGCCCAAGCACCTGTTCTGGGCGGCGGTAATGATTGCGCTGCCCGTGCTCTTGATCGCCCGTCAGCCGGACCTTGGCACTGCGATCCTGATCGGCGCATCCGGGTTGCTTGTGCTGCTGCTCGCCGGCATCCGCTGGCGCTACGTGTTCACGGTCGTCGGCATTGGCGTCATCTGCGCGCCGGTGCTCTGGTACTTCATGCGCGATTACCAAAGACAGCGAATCCTGACCCTGTTCGATCCGGAGTTGGACCCACTCGGTTCCGGCTGGAACATCATCCAGTCAAAGACGGCCATCGGATCGGGCGGCCTGTTCGGCAAAGGGTTATTCCAGGGGACGCAATCTCACCTCGACTTCCTGCCGGAGAGCCAGACCGACTTCATCATTGCCGTAATGGCCGAAGAACTCGGTCTTGTCGGTGTCGTCGCACTCCTGATTCTCTACATCCTGCTCATCGGGCGCGGCGTCATCGTTGCCATGCAGGCGCAGGACACGTTCGGCCGGTTGCTCGCCGGCACCATCGCGTTCACGTTCTTCGTCTACGTGTTCGTCAATATCGGCATGGTCAGTGGCGTCTTGCCCGTTGTGGGCGTGCCGTTGCCGCTGGTCAGCTACGGCGGCACCTCGATATTGACGCTCTACGCCGGATTCGGGATGTTGATGTCGATTCACACACACAGAAGGATCACGTTGTAAGCGATATGACCAGGAACTTCCCGATACTGATTGCCCTGTCCTTACTCATCTTGACGGGGCCGCAAGCCCGGGCTTCGGGCGACTATGCCTCGCGGCCGGAAGTCCGGGCCTTTGTCCAGGAGATGGTGAAGGACGAAGGATTCGACAAGGACAGCCTCCTGGCCGTGTTCGCCGACGCCAACTATGAGCAAAGCATCATCGATGCGATCTCGCGACCGGCCGAGAAGGTCCTGACCTGGAAGGAATACCAGGATATTTTCCTGACGGCGAAACGGGTTGACGAAGGCAAGGCGTTCTTGCGTGACAACGCCCAAGTCCTCTCACGTGCGCAGGAGAAGTATGGCGTACCGCCCGAGGTGGTTGGTGCGATCATTGGTGTCGAAACCATGTACGGGCGTTTTCGTGGCAAGTATCGGGTGATCGATGCGTTGTCGACGCTGGCATTCGATTACCCGCCCCGGGCATCGTTCTTTCGCGGCGAACTGAAGCAGTTCCTGCTCCTCGCGCGAGAAGAGAAGGCCTCACCGGAAACGCCGCTCGGTTCCTATGCCGGCGCCATGGGATATGGCCAGTTCATTCCGTCGAGCTATCGGCACTACGCGGTGGACTTCGACGGCGACGGATTTCGCGACATCTGGAACAATCCGGTCGATGCGATCGGAAGCGTTGCCAACTACCTCGCGGTCCACGGTTGGGAACGAGGTGGGCCGGTAACGACGCAAGCGTCGTCGCACAACGCTCCCGAAGGCGTGTTCGGCGACGAGCTGGAGCCATCGACGACGGTCGGGGCGCTGGTAGACGCTGGCTTCGATGCCCCGGGCGACCTGCCTGCCGACCTCGGTGTTGCGCCAATCCTGCTTCACGGCAAGGCAGGCCCCGAATACTGGCTCGGGTTCCACAACTTCTATGTCATCTCGCGGTACAACCACAGCAAACTGTACGCCATGGCCGTATATCAACTGAGCCGACGCCTGGGCGAAGCGCCGCTCGTCGCCTCCCACTAGCCCGGGCGGGAGCAATGCGCGGGATTTCGTTGTCCATACTGCTATTGGTGCTATCCGGCTGTGCTACGTCGCCGCCGGTCGGAACCGGGGCGCAGAGTGCGCCGCCGGCGCCGGATAATAACTATTCGGGTCGTGCCTACAACAAGCGGTATATGGTGTTCGGCAAGACCTATGACGTGTTGCCGTCGAGTCTCGGGTATCTCGAGATCGGTGTCGCCTCCTGGTATGGCAGGAAGTTCCAGGGCAGGCTCACCTCGAATGGGGAGGTTTTCGACATGTACGGCGTCAGCGCTGCCCACAAATCGCTGCCGTTACCGACGATGGTGCGCGTAACGAACCTCGATAACGGCCGCAAGGTGGTTGTGCGGGTGAACGACCGTGGACCTTTCCACGACGACCGGCTCATCGACCTGAGCTACGAGGCGGCAGTCCAGTTGGGCTTCGCCGACAAGGGCGTTGCGCCGGTTGTGGTCGAAGCGCTGGATGAAATGAACTATCCGGATCTCGTTCCCGAGCCGATCGAGCACGAATCGTTCTACCTGCAGGTCGGGGCATACTCCCGGCTGGCGGGCGCGGAAGTGATGAAGGCGCAGATCCTGCACGTAATCGGTGCCAGCGAGTTTCGTGATATCAATGTCCGGATCCTGGAGAGCGAACTGGACGAGCAGACGATCCTGCACAAGGTCTGGCTGGGGCCGATCGCAACGCAAACGAGACGCGATCGCCTGGCCGCGCTGGTCGAAGACAACAAGCTGGGTGTGCCGCTCAGGGTCAAAGTGGAGTAGTTGGCGGCCCGTGACAAAGGCACGTTAAAATAACGGATTGCAAATGATGCGAGTTTCCATGGTTTCGAGAAAGACAATTGCCGCCGTGGCCCTGTTCATCGGCGCCCTGGCTTCTGCGGTCGCCCACGCTGCCGCACCGATCATCCCGGCACCGCCGCAACTCGCAGCGTCCGCCTATATTCTCATCGACGCGGATACCAACGCCGTGCTGGTTGAGAACAACAGCGAACAACGCCT
>JAGRIN010000289.1 GCA_020443245.1 Pseudomonadales bacterium | reverse complement strand
CGCCATCACTTCCCTCCTCATGTGGTCTGTGCGGCGAGTATAGCCAGAACTGGAAGACTGAAGCCAAATCAGTCTAAAGTACCCACCTTCTCCAACACGCCACAGCGGAGCGCTCGAGCAAGGATGACGATCGAGAAAATCATCGACGAGGAAAACGACCTCACGATGTTTGTTGTAACCGGTGAAGCGATCGAAGAGGAAATGTTCGGCGCGGTCGACTCCATCTATGAGCGGGCACCGACGCGCCGCATCCTCTGGGACATGTCCGGCGCCGACATGAGCAGCGTGACGCCGAATCAGGTCCGCACATTCGTCGACTATTCAGTTGAACGCGGCAAGGACAAGATCGATGGTCTCACTGCCCTTGTCGCGTCCGGCGACCTTGAGTTCGGTTTTGCCAGGATGTCCGGTTCCCTCACTGAACTCGGCGGCGCGCCCTACTCGCTCAACTGCTTTCGGACCCGTGAGGAAGCCATCGCGTGGCTCCTTTCAGCCTGATAGTCTTCGCGACATGTCCGCCTTCCTGCACAGCTTCACACAAGCTGTCTTTTTGCTCGTACTCTCGCAACTGATGGGCGTCGCGCACGCGGCCCAGCCAGTACGCGAGAGCGAATACCTCGAAATAGATGGGGCACGGCTATACACGCTCATTCGCGGGGACGACGAGACTCGTCCCATATTGCTCTGGCTCCATGGTGGACCCGGAGGCGCCGAGCGACCACTGTTTCGATACTACAACGGCGAACTTGAATCGCGCTTCATCGCGGTCTATTACGACCAACGCGGTGCGGGTCGATCCTTCGACGCGAAAGCCGACCCTGCCCTGCTCACGATCGACCGGCACCTCGAGGACCTCGACGCGGTTGTCGACTATCTACGAAAGAAACTCGGCAAGCGTCAGGTAATCCTTGCCGGGCACTCCTGGGGCGGCGCACTCGGCCTGCTTTATGCCGAGGCCCATCCGGGGAAAGTCAGTGCACTGCTGGCGATCGCGCCGCTCATCGATGCCCGCGCGGGCCAGGACGAGCAGTACGAGTCTGTCAGCCATGAAGCGACGAAGCGCGAGGACACCAAGGCGCTGGAGACGATAGAAGCGGCGGGTCATCCACCGTACGATTCCGTCGAGAACAGTCTCGCCATCGAGCACCTCGCAGACCGCTATGGCTTCGTGTATCACACGAAGCCTCACCGCATGACAATGATGCTCTCGGGCCTCCTGCGAGGTCTCGCGACGCCCTGGGAGATTCCCAAAATCATCCGCGCCAACAACGTGTCGCTCGCCGCGATGAAAGATGAGATCGACGGACTCGACCTGACCACGTCCGTTACGTCACTGGATGTCCCGGTCTATTTCCTGCTGGGCCGTTTCGACCATCACGTCGGGTCGGACATCGCTGCCGCGTATTCCAGCGATTTGGATGCACCGCACAAAGAGATCATCTGGTTCGAGGAATCCGCGCACAACCCACCGTTCGAGGAACCTCACAAGTTCAATGAAACCGTGGAACAGCTCGTCGGCCGTCAGCCCTGATATTCGTCTGGTGTCCAACTGCAGGAGTGTGGCATCTTTAAACCTCATCAAGAGAGGGAGCGCGCGCCGTGAAATTCACCTGGTTCAACCTGATGCCGTGGCCCTACCTGCCGGACGATTTTCGCGAGAAGTATCGTTCCGTCTGGGTAGACATCCCCAACACGCTGTATGACCCGAAACTCGGCCACCAGGTCTACAACACTTACCTCAGCCAGCTGGAATATGCGGAGTCGCTCGGCTTCGACGGGATCGGCGTCAACGAGCATCACCAGAACGGCTACGGCCTCATGCCCTCGCCCAACATCATGGCGGCGGCGCTGTCGCGGCGCACTTCAAAATCCGCGCTGGTTGTACTCGGCAACTCGATTGCGCTCTACAACCCGCCTATTCGTGTCGCCGAAGAATTCGCGATGCTCGACGTCATCTCGGGCGGCCGGCTTGTCGCCGGTTTCCCCGTCGGGACGTCGATGGACACCAATTACTGTTACGGAACGATTCCCGCGGAAACACGCAAGCGATATGCAGAGGCACACGAACTGATCAAGCGCGCATGGGCCGAGGATGAACCGTTCGCATTCAATGGTGATTACACCAAGTTGCGATATGTGAACTGCTGGCCCAAGCCGATACAGAAAAACCCACCGGTCTTCATTCCCGGCGGGGGCTCCCTCGAGACCTACGACTTCTGTCTCGAGAACGATTACAACTACTCGTACCTCAGCTTCTCGGGTTACCTGCGAGCCAAGCAACTCATGGACGGGTACTGGGAACACGTCGAGAAGAGCGGCAAGGATATGTCGCCCTACCGCGCCGGGTTCGCACAGACCATCGTTGTCGCAGACAGCGACGAAGACGCGGAAAAGTATTACCGGGAGCACATCGACTACTTCTACAATCGCTGCCTGCATGTCTATCCCGGGTTTGCAGACGCACCGGGCTACCGCACCATCAAAACGCTGAAAGCCGGCGTCACCTCACAGATGACGCGACAGGCCGTTGGCTCAGTCACCGATCTTTCATGGGACCAGCTCATCAAGGACGGCTACATCATCGCCGGCAGTCCTTCGTCTGTGGTCGAGCAGATGAAGAAACTGATACACAGCCTGCGCGTCGGCAACATCTTCTGTCTCATTCATGTCGGCAATATGCCGGATGAGAAAACCCGCCACTCGACAAAATTGTTTGCAGAACAGGTCATGCCACACCTTCGCAATGAGTGGCCGGACTTCGAAGGTGACAACCGGTTCTGGATCGATCCACTGCCGGAACAGGCTGAGCGCGCCGCCGCACCCGCCGTGGGAGGTGCGTAATGGAATCGAAGAAGATCACGACCGCGCAGGGATGCGAAGTCCGCGTCTACACGACGGGCCAGGGCGAGCCACTCGTCTATCTGCATGGTGTTACCGGCGTGATGAAAGACGATCCTTTCCTCACCGCACTGGGTCGGCACTACACGGTCTATGCGCCGGTACTGCCGGGATTCGAGGACTCCGGCGGAGAAGATGAAGTCGACGGCGTACTCAGCGCTGCACTTCACGGCTACAACGTCATCAACGCATTGGGGTTGTCGTGCCCGATACTGATGGGTCACTGCCTTGGCGGCATGATCGCCGCCGAGATGGCCGCCATTGCGCCCAACGACATCTCCCGCCTGATCCTCCTCTCTCCAATGGGGATCTGGGACGATGCACACCCCATTCCCGACCTGTTCGCCACCCTGCCGTTCGAACTGCCGGGCCTTATGTTCAACAACGTCCAGCTGGGTGAGGAACTGCTCGCATCGGGCATGGACTTCAACGACGCCGAGTTCCTGACGGACTTCCTGGTCGGCAATGCGAAGCGTATGGGCATGGCTGGAAAATTCCTGTTTCCGATCCCGGATCGCGGCGTCAAGAAGCGCCTGTATCGCATCAAGGCACCAACAAGGCTCATATGGGGCGAAAACGACGCACTGGTTTCACCGTCCTATGCCGGCATCTATGCGCGCGAAATCGCCCACTCAGAAACGGCGCTGATTCCGGATGGTGGGCACATGGCACAGTATGAAGTAACCGATGCGGTGATCGACGCGCTGATCAGTTAGAAGCAAACTTGGCCAACCACGCGCAAGATCTCACCGAGGGCAGCGTCGCCTCCCACCTCGTCCGGCTCACGGGCTTTATGCTCATGGGCTTTGTGTCTGTCATGGGCGCCAACCTGATGGAGACGGTCTATCTCGGGCTTGTCGGTACGAACGACCTGGCCGGCCTTGGCTTCACGTTTCCCATTGTCATGACACTCCAGGGCGTCACTATGGGCCTGTCGATCGGTGCATCGTCCGTGGTTGCCCGATCGATCGGTCTCGGCGACTGGGACAAGGCGCGCCAGCTCATCACCCACTGCTTCGTACTCGCGATCTTGCTCATCATCGCAATCGCAATCGTCGTCTGGTTTGCATTGCCGGCGGTATTCTCGCTGCTCGGCGCCGGTGAGGAGATTCTTCCCCTTTCTGTGGACTACATGCAGATCTGGCTCATCGGGTTGCCATTCTTCGCCGTTGCCATGGTCGGCTCGACGTTGATGCGCGCTGCCGGCAACGCGAAAACACCGGGCTACCTCATGACGATCGGCTCCGGCCTGCAGATCGTGATCGGCCCGCTGTTCATCTTCGGTCTCGCCGGGTTTCCAAAGATGGGACTCGCCGGCGCCGCAGTTGCGTTTGTCATCGCAAGAACCCTGAGCTTTCTGATGTACACGTACTTCGTGAT
>JAGRIN010000027.1 GCA_020443245.1 Pseudomonadales bacterium | reverse complement strand
CACAGAGTCGGGGTCTGGCGCGGCCCGATTACTTCGGCCACGCAGAACTTTGGTACGACAGCGCGAATCGCTCATCCGATCCGGGGGCCGCGGGCGCCGCCCAACTGCTCTTCGAGGATGAATCACACTTCATCGACTTCACGGGCTCCTCACTCTGGTTCGGCAAGGAGCACGTTATCGTCGGCTAGTCCGACGCCGTGGAAGGATCGGTCATCCCAACACTTCAAACCCGGGGTAGTTATTCTCGGCCTGCCCGTCGGTGTGCTCGCGATACCTCGGCAATCCGCCCACATAAGGCATGAATATCCGCGGCTTGCCTTCGATATTCGCGCCGAGATACCAGGAGTTGCAAGACGGGACCGTGTACATCGTCCCCTCTGCGACCTCATTGACGTGCGCAACCCAATCGATCTCGGATTGCTCGAGCGGTTCGATCGTTGCCTTCTCGTTTTCGCGCATCCACGCAACACAGTCCGCAATCCAGTTCACGTGCTGCTCGATCGCGACCAGCATGTTGCACAATACGGACGGACTACCGGGACCGGTTACAGTAAACAGGTTGGGGAACCCGCGCATCTGGAGCCCCATGAACGCGACCGGACCATCCGCCCACTTGTCGCGCAACGTCACACCGTCACGCCCGGTGATGTTCGCACGGACCAGCGCGCCCGTCATGGCGTCAAAACCGGTCGCATAGATCAACACATCCAGCTCATGGTGGTCGCTTCCGACCTGGACGCCTGTCTCGGTGATCGTATCGAGCGGCGTCTCGCGCAAGTCGACGAGTGAAACATTGTTACGATTGAATGTGTCGTAGTAATCGCGATCGAGCACTTGTCGTTTGCAGCCGATGCCATAGTCCTTCGGCAACAGTTTTTCTGATACTTCGGGGTTCTTCACGATCTTGCGGATCTGCGAACGAAAGAGTTCGTTGGCGATATCGTTCGCCTCGATATCGGAGTAAATGTCGCGAAACGCCAGGATCATCCCGAGCCCACCTGCCTCGACAACCTGCTCGCGCTGCTCCGGGGTCATGGCCTTGATGCGCAATCCGCCGCCACTGTCACCGCCCGGTATTCCGGTGACGCCGGACGCAGCAGGCCCGACGTCTGGCTGATTTGCACGCGAGGGAGCGCTCTTTAACGGTCGAAAGCCGGAAACGCCGCCTGCGTTGCGCCACTGCATTTCCCGAATCTCGCGGTAGTTATCCTTGAACTCCTGCTGGACCGCTTCACGCATACGCTTACGATTTGCAGGAACGGTATAGACCGGTGTGCGCTGGAAGACCGTGAGATGACCAGCCTGCTTCGCGAGTTCGGGTATGGCCTGTACTCCCGAGGAGCCCGTCCCGATAACACCGACACGCTTCCCTTCAAGGGAAACCTCCTCGTGCGGCCAGAGTCCGGTATGCAATACCTGTCCCTTGAAGCGCGCCGCGCCTGGCAGGTTCGGCTTGTTCGGCACAGAGAGACACCCCGTCGCCATCACGACGAACCTGCCGCGCAGGGTTTCTCCCGTATCGGTGCCAAGTTCCCAAACCTGGTCGCCATCACGCCAGGTGATTGACGTGACGCGGGTGTTGAACTGTATGTGCTGACGAAGATCGAAGCGCTCCGCGACGTGATTGGCATAGTCCAGGATGTCCGGTTGTGCGGAAAACACTTCCGGCCACTCCCACGCTTGCTCCAGTTCCTCCGAGAAGCCGAAGGAGTACTCGAGGCTCGGCACATCGCACCGCGCACCGGGATAGCGATTCCAGTACCACGTACCACCAACATCGCTGCCCGCTTCGACGGCCTTTACCGAAAGGCCCATGCCGCGGAACTTGTAAACGCCGTACATGCCGCCGAATCCAGCACCGACAATGAGGACGTCCTGGATCATTCAGAGCTCCTTCTGGAACAAGCCCAGTGTGTGGTTATCAGTTCCGCCCAGGGCAGGAAGTTTTTATAACGCATCTAACTTGTTGCCGCAAAGCTGCGGCGTCGCGCGTAAGAGGGGCACTCCTCGCGTTGCAGTCAAGGAAAGGGGTAAGGGCTCGATTGCGTTGTACGTTGGTGTCGGCTGGAATCTATAGCCTGATCCTTGTAACGTCCCGGTTTGACCCGAATGCTGTATGGGGCCTGGATGTACTTCACGCGAACCGCTCTTCTCACACTTGTCTTCACAATAGCCGGATGCGCTTCGGGCGTCCCGCAGGTAATAATTCTGTCTGGTAGTGGACAGTTTGACTCACTCATTGATCTCGTCGAACAACAGTACGGTTCGGCAACCGCGGCGCCGCCGCTTCAAGGTGTACAGGCGTGCTACGCGTACTATGAAGTTCGACGCTACGAGAAGTTTCGCGAGTGTTCGGAGTTCTTCCTGAATGACCCGGACCCGTCATACGAGTTCTATCCCGGCGAGCCGCAAACACGCCAGAATGCCAGCGAGGTGAAGGGTATTCTTGAGAGCTACCGCGCCCGCATGTATTTCGACTTCCTGCAGTTTGACGCTGCGATTGCTGCAGCTGACCGCTCGCTCTCGCTCGTCAAACAAGCGGACAGCGATGCGCGCCTTCCCTATAACGTGATTCCGGCACTCGAAGTAAAAGCACTCGCGCTCATCAACCTTGGCCAGACAGCTGACGTGCCCGCGATCATCGACGAGATCGACCGGCAGCGAATCCACCTTCCGGTCGCCATGAGCGAACTTGCGAGAATTCGCCAACGCGCAATCGGCAAGATCTACTTTGCGATGGGAGACTATGCTGCCGCGCGCGCCGCGCTCGAAGAGCAAGTGTTCGACATCTTCGGCGGACTCGTCAAAGCACCTGCATTGATTTTCCGGGACCTGGACCGAGGTGCCGATACGATGGCCACCTTCAATGCGCTGCCTCGCATCTTCATGCTGAACAAGGCCATGATGGAGACTGGCGATACAGAAAAGGCAAAGGCCGGCTACGACGCGCTACTCTCAAACCCTGTCGCAGAGCAGTTCGGGGACTTCTACTGGATTGCCCTTTCCGACCGGGCAAAGCTGCACTGGCAGGACAACGAACCGGATGAAGCCATCGAAAAGCTGGAACGCGCGATCGACATCATCGAGTCACAACGTTCCAGCATCCAGTCCGAAGCTTTCAAGATCGGCTTTGTGGGCGACAAGCAACAGGTCTACGGCCAGATCGTCGACTACCTGCTGGCCCGGCATCAATACGCGAAGGCGTTTGGATACGCTGAACGCGCAAAGTCCCGCGCGCTCGTTGACCTGTTGGCCGGCAAACAGCAATTCGGCAAGGCGTCGAGGCTCGGCGGCCAGTCGCTCGAGGACCTGTCACGCATCGAGGAGTCACTGGCGGCAGTCGGTCCCGCCAGCCAGCGCAGCAACGCGACGCGTACACGCGGCCTCGCGCTCGCGGCGGCACGCGATACGAACCAGACGGACCCGGCTTTCTCATCGCTCGTCACGGTAACGGCAGCACCGACACAGGCCCTGCAGGCAAACCTCGAAAAGGGCCAGGTCCTGCTCGAATATTTCGGCTCGCGGCATTGGCTTTATACCTTTGTCATCTCACGTGGCCAGGTGTTTGCCACGCGCAGCACGATCGACGGCCTGGCGGATGAGGTCTCTCGTTTCAGGCATGCCATCCTTGACGTCAAGTCCGATAATTGGCGAGCGATATCGCAGGATCTCTATGCAAAGCTGATCGAGCCGGTCGCGGATCGGCTGTCGTCGGACGAACTCATCATCGTTCCACACGGCGCACTGCATTACCTTCCGTTTTCGGCATTGCATGACGGCAGCCACTTTCTCGTTGAGCAATATCGCTACCGCGTGCTGCCCTCCGCCAGCGTGATGCGCTACATCAAAAATGGCGCTGCGACCCGGAGCGAACCGACACTGCTCGCACTCGGAAATCCGGATCTCGGGGACCCGCGCTTCGACCTGCCCGGGGCCGAACGCGAGGTCGATGCGATCGGCCGCATCGTACCGTCATCCAGGGTCGCGGTACGTCGCGAGGCTAGCGAAACGCTGCTTAGAGAAAACATCGCCCATGCGCGCTTCATACACATTGCCTCCCACGGCGAGTTCAATACGGCGCATCCGCTTGACTCGAGGTTGCTCCTCGCGCCCGATTCGGCCAACGACGGTAACCTGACCGCCGACGAACTGTACGATCTCGACCTGAATGCCGAGATGGTGGTGTTGAGCGCCTGCCAGACGGGACTGGGAGACGTGCAGTCAGGAGACGACGTTATCGGCCTGACACGGGGACTGCTTTACGCGGGCGCAAGCAACATTGTCGCGAGCCTGTGGGTCGTCGACGACGACGCGACATCCATGCTGATGTCCGAGCTTTATGCGCAGCTGGCGCACACCGACAAACAGACCGCGCTGCAGCGGGCACAACTCCGTGTCATGCATGAGTACAACGCTCATCCGTTTTTCTGGGCGGCCTTCCAGCTCACAGGAAGCGGCTGATCGCTCACGCGTCTTTCGCGCGCGCCATCGAGGAGACCGGGGTATACCCGAGATTCCGGCGGTAACCGAAAGAAAGCGTTTCGGCGGAATCGGCAACGATGTACCGGGCAAGGTCCTGCCCATGCGGCGTCAGGGTTTCGTACATTTCGCGCGGCATGGACCGCGGTGCGCGTTCCCGGTACCAGGGTGCAAAGAACTCGACGTTTGGAATCGCCCGGACATGGTCCGACAGGTTCGGCGTGCCGCCATGCCAGGCCCGCACGTCGCGAATCAGCACACTGCCGGCCGGCGCAGGGCAAACGGTAGAGAGCTTCATCCATTCCGGTTCTTCTTCCAGTGACGGGATAGGATCACGCGCGTGCTGCGTGCCCGGAATCTGTCGTGTCCCACCGTTGATTTCGGTGACGTCGACCGTCAGGAAATTGCAGGCAATGTAGGGCACCGGCAGGTCGCGATACGTCAGGATGCCGCGATGATCCTTGAACGAACCATGGATGAACTCGCGCCCATCCGGCAACGGAATGATTGTCCGGTCAGCCATGTCCGAATGAAGCGGCTGGTATTCAACGGCGCCCGGTAGGCAAAAGTCGCCACCACCACCGCGCAGCACGTAGTCCCTGGCGCCGAATATCGCGGTGAGAATCGGCGTCACCGTCGGCAGGTCGATGAGCTGCGTCCACTCCGGGTGATGCATCAGGTGCCCTGTCTTGCTGGCGCCGCCGAACGAGTACCTGTGAGAACCACGATTGCCGACACGTTCTTTATCGAGCGCCATCATCTCGTGGACTACACGGTCCACGCCGGACTGAAGAAACGCCAGTTGCCCGGGCGTCAGGGCATCACGCACCACGACGAACCCGTCGCGTCGAAAGATTCTTGCCGCACGTTCCACCTCGGCGGGCTGGCAGATCTCGAGGCCACGAATCCCGTTATTGGCCTGAAGGTACTCCCGCTTCGCACGCACTTCAGGCGCATCCGGGTCGACGCCCACCCAACCCAGGTCATTGAGCGCGCGAGACATCGCGGAGGGATCAACCTCCAGGTGCGTTGCGCTGATTGCTTCTGCCGACATACTGACACCGATTGTGTGACTGCCTGTAGCGTACACCGACCGCTACGATCACACCAAACCTACCGCATTGGGTGGTCTACGCTTCCGGTCGGGGCAGGAAGAGGTCTTCAAGAAAATACGCAGACAGGGAAGCGCGACCGCTCAAACCTGCCTTACGATAAAGCGAACGCGCCTGTTCACGAACCGTTCTCTCGCTCGTTTGCCGCAGGTCGGCAATTTCCCTCAGGCTGAGGCCCTTCAGCAGCAGGAGGCCGATCTCACGTTCGGCATCGGTCAGCGCCCACACTTCGAACTGATCCGTAATCGCAGAGCCAAGACCGGCCACCAGGTCCCGCGTCTGCTGTCGCCAGCGCTGCGACTCTTCCTGCGCGCGTGCCAGGTCAGACTTCAATTGGCCGAGCGCCCTTCTCTCTCTTAGCAGCGTTCGAACCAGCCGGGCACTGACCGCGGCTGCAATGACAAGGACGGCCAGTTCTGCGCCGATGTGAACCCACGTCAACCCGGTGTTGTAGTCGAGGGCGAGGTCCACGACAACCAGCACGCCAATGACACACAGGGCGACAAAGGCGCTGCGCAGCGAGGAAGTTTTCGATACGTCATCCGACATAGTCAGCCCGGAATGCCCTGTGGCGACACCGATAGGTCAGATGACGAATAGTAACAGTTGGTGGCGACACCAGATACTTGCCAGCAATCTACAGTGCCCCGGAAACACAAGGACCCTACATGAATACATCGAAGTTACTCTCCGGACTCCTGGTCAGCGCTGCGATGTCTGTGGCGCCCATCACCGCGTGGGCGGAAAGCGACCTGATGGCCCGAGCGAAGGCAAGCTTTGCACCCATCCCTGCCCCCACCGCGGCAACCGGCACAGACAAGGCAATGATCAACCTCGGCAAGTCGTTGTACTTCGATCCACGTCTTTCCGAGAGCCACAATATCAGCTGCAACAACTGTCACCAGATCGGGCTTGGCGGCGTCGACATGCTGCCCACGTCGATCGGGCACAATTGGCAGAAGGGTGGCCGCAACGCACCGACCGTACTGAACGCACGTTACAACACCGCGCAGTTCTGGGACGGCCGCGCCGCGGACCTCAAGGAACAGGCTGTCGGGCCCATCCAGAACCCGATCGAGATGGCCATCAGCGCCGATCACGCCGTCGCCATGCTAAATGGCATCCCCGGCTACGCCCCAATGTTTGCCGCGGCGTTCCCGGACGAGGCAGCACCCATCACGCTCGCGAACATCGGCAGCGCCATCGCCGCGTTCGAGACGACCCTGGTGACCCCGGACGCGCCATTTGACCGATACCTGCGCGGAGACGAGGGTGCACTGAACGATCGTGAGAAGAAGGGTCTTGCACTCTTTCTCGACACCGGCTGCGCCGCCTGCCACAGCGGCGTGAATGTCGGCGGCGGCATGTATGCGCCGTTCGGCGTGGTGGAGAAGCCCGGTGCCGACTTCCTGCCACCGGCAGACAAGGGTCGATTCCAGGTGACGCGTACGACCAGCGATGAGTATGTGTTCAAGGTCCCGACGTTGCGAAACATCGAGCTGACGCCGCCTTACTTTCACACCGGCAAGTCATGGGACCTGAAGCAGGCGATCGGCGTCATGGCAACGAGCCAGCTGGGCCGTGAACTCAACGAAAGCCAGGTCGCGACCATCGAAGCCTTCCTGCTCACACTGACAGGCAATCAACCACAGGTTACATATCCGATCCTGCCGCCCAGTACGGTCGACACGCCCAGGCCCGAATGAATCACTCGGCGCCCAGAAAGTCGAGCACCACGAGAGACATTGCCAATGCACCGGTCTCGATTGTCGGTTTCGGCACGGGCGCGAACAGGGGCGAGTGGTTGGAAGGCAATGACTCGCCCGACTTCATGGCAGCAATGAACCGGGCGGGTTCATAGACACCGATGAAGAAATAGGTCAACGGCACACCGCCCTCGGCATATCGCGTGAAGTCCTCACTGGCGGGAACCGGCGACATCTCGAATGCATTCCTGCCAAATGCCGCCTGCAATACTGCGGCGGCGCGTGCCATCGATGCAGGATCGTTCACGAGCGCATCGGTATCATGCGTAATCGAGATCATCGGGTCCGGCGCTGCCGAAAGCGCCGCCTCGGCGGTTGCGATCCGGCGTACACCCGCCGTCAGCTTCTCTCCCACCTCGGGCGCGTAACTGCGAATCGTGCCACGCAGTGTGACTTCGTCCGGAATGATATTGCCTGCACTGCCGCCGTGTATTGCGCCAACGGTCACCACACCGAACGCTGACGGGTCCTTCTCGCGACTGACCAGGGACTGCACATCGACAACGAAGCGCGAGGCGATCAGAACAGGATCGATTGTGCTGTGCGGAGATGAACCGTGGCCACCATGGCCCTTGAACACGATCTCGAGCGTGTCCTCGGCCGACATCACAGCGCCGGCACGATAACCGACCATTCCATATCCGAAGGGGCCGGTATGCAAGGCAACTGCGTGGTCAGGCTTGCCGAACCGCGCGTACAAGCCGTCTTTCATCATCGCCTCGGCGCCGCTGTCGTTCTCCTCGGCAGGCTGCGCCACAAACATCAGTGTGCCGCGCCAGCGATCTCGCGTCGCGACCAGCGCGGTCGCGGCTTCAATCCACACCGACATGTGAATGTCGTGCCCGCAGCTATGCGCAACCGGCGTCTGCACACCTCGCCACTCGCGCATCTGGCGACTCGCATAGGGCAATCCGGTCTTCTCCGGCATCGGCAAGGCATCGAGTTCCGTTCGAACCAGGATCAATGGCCCTTCGCCGTTTCTCAACATCGCAACCACACCGGTCTTGCCGATGTGCTCGGTGACCTCGAATCCGAGTGAGCGCATCTCCGATGCCAGTACCGACGCAGTGCGCACCTCATTGAAGGCGAGTTCCGGGTGCTGGTGGATGTCGTGATAGATTTCTTCCACATGTCCATAGTGGGCATCGATAACCTGTTGCAATGACGCTTTGAGTGCGTTCACGTCCGGTGACGCATACGCACCAAGCGAACACAGCATGCCGAAAAGCAGGCCCGACGGCGCTCGCAGAATTGTCCGTACCTTCATTACTTCTCCCGCCATTTCTTTTGGTCGTATCAGGATTCCAGCGCCGCCTCGGTGACGACGATCGCTACTTCACTCTCTTTATCCAGCCCGAGCCGCTCACGGGCGCCGGGAGATGTCATCAGCACCTTGAAGGCGGCAAGCCCTGCGGCCCCTGAAGGCGTAGTGCGCAGATCGTACTGCGCGAGCCTTGCGCAGGCCCACTCGGCATCTTCATCGCTGACTGTGGCCCACGCCGAAACTATTTTTTCCAGTATCCGCCACGCTGAAAGCGACGGTGTATAGCAATCCAGGCGCCCCATCGTTGTGCTGCTGGTGGGTTGCAGTCGAACAGGTCGACCAGCCATTGCGCTGGCTTGCAGGCATGCGGCCACATCGGGTTCGGAAACCACCACTCGCGCTCCGTTACCGGTTTGGGCAAAGACATGGCCGCCGACTGATGCCGCGAGTCCACCCACGCCGGCCTGCAAAACGAGATGAGTGGGTGGCCGCGGCAACTGCTCGAGCAATTCGGCACCGATAAGGGAGTAGCCTTCCATCACGAGCGTGACCGTGCTGTCATCCTCCTGCATCGCGCAGTCCGGTACGCCGATCCAGCCGTGTTGTCGGCACGCAACCTCGCAGGCCGCCACCGCGTCATCATAGGTACCGGTCACCTCGACCACTCGGGCGCCAAGGTCCCGGATCGCCGTCAGCTGTGCTTTCGGCACGCCGGATTTCACAAATACAACGCAGCGAGCACCGACCAGTCGGGCCCCGGCGGCGACTGCACGTCCATGGTTTCCGGAAGTGGCCGCGGCAAAAGTCGTTGCCCTCACCGCAGGATGCCCGAAGCGGATCAGGTCCACGATAGAATGTGTCGCGCCGCCGTGGCGCATCGCGATGGCTTCGCCAAGCGAAATCACCGCGTACGTTCCGCCAAGGGCTTTGAAGCTGCGCAGGTCCAGTCGACTCCGTTCGTCCTTTGCCCAGACCTGCCCCAGGCCCCATTCGTGCGCGATGGTCGACAGCGGGTGAACCTTCGTTGGCGCATAGGCCGGGCAGGCACCCAGCACCTGACGGACGCGCCGCGCTGCATGCAAACCCAGTGATGCGAACACGTCCGGATGTGTCAGCAACGAGCGCGTATCAGGTTCGGAGAAATGGATGCGGGTCATGCATGAAGGTTAGCGCGACGGGCACGCGGCGAGGCGGCAAATTGTGCGGCATGCGCGCACAAAACCTGCAAGTTCGTTGGCCAGCGACAGGCGCTCAGTCCTGGCGAACGGGTATATCCAGGGTCCTCTTTAACGAATCCATCACGACGCTGGTACGAAACCGCTTGATGTTCGGATCGTCCAGGAACAGGCGACGGGCGATCTGGTGATAGTCGTCCATGCTGCGCGCCGTGATCACCAGCACAAAGTCTGCCTCACCGGTGACGTAGTAACACTGCTGTACTGCCGGAGTCGCTTCGGCGCGTCGACGAAACGACTCCACGACCTGTTTTGCCTCACGATCGACCGTGACGTCGACAATCACCGTCACGTGACGCCCGAGCGCAGCCGCATCCAGCACCGCAGTATCGCGCACGACGAGCCCTTCTTCCCGCAGCCGCTTGATTCGCCGTTGCACCGCAGAGGCGGACAGCCCGATCTCATCCCCAAGCTCCTGGGCGGTAACAAGGTTATTGCGCTGGAGCGCTGCCAGTATTCGCCGATCGAGCTTGTCCACTAAGGCAGCATCTCACTACGATTCCTTCTATCGCGCGGGTTCGAAGAGTTCGACGACGTTGCCCGCAGGGTCCTGCAGAAGCACCTGCTTTCCCCCGGGTCCCGCCAGGATATCGTTACGAAACTGCGCACCCGCTTGCAGCAATCTCGCGACATCTTTTTCAATATCATCAACGATAAGGTGTATGCGATTCCAGCCCCCGGGACCCGGCTTCTCGCCGTCGGGCATCGGGCGACCAGCGGAACTGGTAGGCCCGCTGAGCAAGAGGCGCAGGTTGCCGCGCGCCACATCGGCGAACGCCGGACCGAAATTCGTGAGGACTTCGAAGTCGAGAAACGTCGTGTAGAAAGCCACGGCTTTCTCGACGTCATCGACCATGTAACGAACGTTCACCATTTCATCTTGCTGCGTCATGCCATCTCCTCGGCGCCCTGGGCGCATCCTGTCAGTGGGCAAGCATCACCAGTAGATACTCGATTCGGTTGGCGAGTTCTGCCGCGGTTTGCTCAAACCTCGCGTCCGGGTTGGTTTCGCCCGTGTCACCCGACACGGGGTTCTCGATACTCCAGTGAATCATCCCGGACGCACCCGGGAAGTCGGGACACACTTCACGCACGCGATCGCACAAGCTGACAACGCAGTCGAAGCGCTCGCCTGCGAACTCATCCAGGTGTCGCGGAATGTGTGCCGAGATATCCAGCCCGTGCTGTGCTTGCATCACCCGGACCGCGCCTGGGTGGACCGACCTGGGCGCACTGCCGGCGCTATGTGCTTCGATGCCGCCCTGAGAAATGGCCCGGGCAAGCGCCGCGGCCATCGGTGAGCGCGCACTGTTGCCGGTGCAAAGGAAGAGGACCCGAACGCCAGAAAGCGGGACCGCGTCTGCCGGCGGAGGCATCAACCGCAATCCCGGATGCAAGGCACCACCTGCAGATGAGAAGAGCCCTCCCAAGCGGGCGATGTCCAGGCCGTAGTAGTTGTCCCGCCGGTCGGCCGAGCTTCTGCGAACAAACACGAGCCGGGCATCGCGCAGCTTTGCCAGATGATAGGAGACCAGGTTCTGGGGCTGGCTGACCAGCCTGGTCAGTTCTCCCACCATGCGATCACTCCTCGCGAGTTCGCCGAGCAGGCGCCAGCGAAGCGGGTGCCCGGCGAGCTGCAGGAAGTCAGGAGCCGAGAGCGTTTCAAGGTTCAGCACGTTTTCCATCTGGACTTTATACATCAATTTGATTTGATGTATCAATTGTAATTGATGGAAATTGACAGGACCGGCACTTTGGTATGCTTGGCGTCGGACACCCTGGTGGCGATCAGTACGGACATGAAGAACACGAATGCGAAAGTCGACGCCTGGTTTGCAGGCGCCGGGCAATGGGCCGCGGAGATGGCAAAGCTCAGGCGCGCAATCCTGTCCTGCGGACTGGAAGAAGAACTGAAATGGCGCAAGCCCTGCTACACGTACGACGGCAGCAACATCGCAATCATCCAGCCTTTCAAGCAAAGCTGCGCCGTGATGTTCTTCAAGGGCGCACTGCTCAAGCAAGGTGCCGGGGTGCTGGAAGCCCCTGGCGAAAATTCACGAATTGCGCGGCGCATCGTGTTCATGAGTGCCGACGACGTCGAACGGCTCGAAAAAACGCTGAAGGCCTGCCTGCGTGAGGCCATCGAAATTGAGAAAGCCGGGCTCAAAGTCGAGACGTCACCTGAAGTGACGCTCCCCGAGGAACTCACGCGGCGCCTCGGCCTCGATCCTGCATTGAACGCAGCGTTTCGTTCGCTGACGCCAGGTAGACAGAGAGCTTATGCCCTGCACATCGCAGGCGCCAAACAATCGTCCACCCGTGAGTCACGCATCGACAAGTGTTCGCCCGGCATACTGGCAGGCAAAGGATTGAACGATCGGTAACGATCGAATCGCCCCTTTGCCTGCATGTCAGCCTACTTGAGATTGCTCGTACGACCAATGAAGTCGGCGACCTTATCGTGCAACGACTTCAGCGAGTCTTCCTTGGCATAGACCATGTGGCCAGATTCATAGAACGCGTACTCGATGTTCTGCTGCAGCTTCTGCGGAATCGGAAGGTGGCGCATCTCGTAGACACCCTCAAAGTACGGTGTTGCCAGGTCGAAGTAACCCGCATTCAGCATCACTTTGAGCTGCGGGTTCTGTTTCATGGCATCGGCAAGATCCGGCATCACGTTGGTCGCCTGCTTGACCTTGCTCCGCCGGCCTGGCGGGGCATGCAGGAAGTCCCACTTGCCCCAGACGCCCGCAGAAGGTTTGTATGCCTTGCCGCTTCCATAGTGCAGCGTGCGGCGAACGTAATCGTTCAGCGCTGAGTAGTAGGCGGAACTGATGGCGGAAGCCTGCGGGTCGTACTGGATCTCCTCGCTGAGCGGGTTGATCGACGGGCCGGAGAAGCGCGTATCGAGCCGGCCGGTACTATCGTTACTGTCGGCGAGCAGCGTCTTCTCGAACTGCCCGCCATTGATGCGCAGGTTCGCCCGATCGATATAGTCCTTCGGCAGCCCGGTATAACCATGCAATTTCTCGATGATCGCCTTGCGATCCTCGGCGGGTAGCGCCGCACCCTGGTGCAACGCCTCGGCATAGTCGGTCACCGCAAAGCGTTCGACTTCATCCAGAAATGGCCTGAGCGCCGGCTTCTCGCCCGGCAACTTGCCGTGATACCACGCCGTCGCGGCATAGGTCGGCAACGACAGCATGAATGGCAGGTCGACCCCGGGATTGGTCTGCGGTTCGTCCGCGCTCGCGTCGAACATGAGAATCTGCGAGAGCATGATCACGCCGTTGAAATCAATTGCGCGGTCCTGCAGCACACTGATCAGTGCCGCGGATCGCGTTGTCCCGTAGCTCTCACCAAACAGATACTTGGGCGAATTCCAGCGATCGTACTTCGAGAGAAACTGCGAGATGAACTCCGCAAACGCGTGTGCATCCTCATCGACGCCGTAAAAATCCTTGTCACGGTCTTTGCCGGCAATACGGCTGAAACCTGCACCCGGCGCATCGATGAAGACCAGGTCGCTGGCATCCAGCAAGCTGTAGTCGTTGTTCACGATCGAGTAAGGCGCGGCGGGCGTGTGAGAATCCTCGGCAGTCAGCACGCGCTTCGGGCCGAACGCGCCCATGTGCAACCACATGGTCGCTGAGCCTGGTCCGCCGTTAAAAATGAATGTCACCGGCCGGTTGTCGTCGCCGGGCTTGATATAGGCGACGTAGAACATGCTCGCCTCGGACGGCGACGATTTGTCACCCTCCTTCTCGTTGTTGGATGGCACATCGTCCCAGTCTGCGGGATGAACAATGATTGTCCCGGCATAGGCATCGTAATCGACCCGGCGACCTTCTACCTTGACCGAACCCTTGCTCGCGGTTTGCTCAGCCTTGAATGGCGACTCGCTCTTTTCCATGTCGCCATCGGGGTTATCACGCTGCGCCTTGCTCGCGGCGATACCATTCGCGGCGGTCAGGGCCAGGACGCACAACAGTATCCAGGGTGTCACTGTGCGCATGGGGAAACCTCCTCCTTTGGTTCATGACAGGAGGAATTAATCACGATTGACCAGTCGTATCAAACCGGCGTTCTGCTCTGGCTACCGGCGGGGAGCAGCGCGAGCAGTTCGAGCACCCTTATGTAGAGCGCCTCGAAAACTTCATCGCCCGTGCTGCCGGCTTGCAACTGCTTGAAACTGCGGGCGAGTTCACGCCGCAGCGAATCGGGCACGCTGTTCATCAGGTTCTGGTCATCGGCGACATTCATGGCGAGTGCTTCGCGGTGTGCATGGTTTCGCTCGGCAATCAGGCTGTGGTGCACCCAGGCACGACCGATGAGCACCCAGGGAAAGTTCGGCGCCGAAACCGGCCCAATCCGGACTACCTTGCCACCCAATGAACCCGTTAGCGTCTTGACCTTTGCGAGTTCCTGGCCGCCCAGCCATGCACTGGCGCCGCCGATGACGGCGCCCAGGCTCGCGCCGAGCAACATCGACGCGCCGCCCAGCGCAAGGTCGATGCCGCCGCCCGCCGCGGCACCAGACAAGGCACCGGTCACGACAAGTTGCTGGCGGGAAAGACCAAACACTTCCCAGTTCTCGCGCGTGAAGACGTCGCTGTCCTGGATCCGGATGGCACTGTCTTCGCGCGGCAGCGAATCGTGGCGATAAATCGCCTGGACCCGCGTCATCATTTCTTGTTCGCGACGCCGGATCCGCTCGCGCAGTTTCTCACCGAGCCTGGACTTGAGACGCGTTGTATCACCTTCGACGGAAACGTTGCCCTCCTCCGTGCAAGTGAGGCACTCAACCAGTTCCGCTGCAATCTCGCGCGCGCTGCGCTCGCGCCGACGCGCGCGGTCTGCCTGCAAGGCTGCGACCGCTTGCTCGAGCGGGACACGCCAGGCTTCATCGAGTTCGGCAAACGCGCGGAGCAGCGATATGCGCTTGTCGAAGTCCGCGTGCAACGCATCGAACACGCGCACAATCGAGAAGTACTGCCCGAGTGCCTCACGCCACGCGTTCTCGTAATTGCCCTCACCGATCTTGTTGATGAGCGCCATGCGGGGCCGGCCCGTCCAGCGCAGGACTTCCATCTCGAGCTCGTATTCCGGACCGTATGGTTTCGAGCCATCGACGACATAAAGGATGCCTGCGCCGTCAAGCAGGGGTCGAAGCAGTTCTATCTCGTCGTGAAACCGCTCGTTGTTCGCTTGCTCCAGGACAAACTCCGCGACCGCCTGCGCGCGATCGCTCGCGGACGGAGCACGTTTGCGTAACCATGCCAAGAGTTCACCGGGACGCTGGAAGCCGGGCGTGTCCACCAGGATGTACCGGGGTTCGCCATCGACGACGAGTGTGTAGCGGTGAGCGTGCCGGGTTGTGCCCGGCGTTGGCGAGATTGCAACGCGATCGTCTTCTGCGAGCGTCGCGACGATGGAACTCTTCCCTTTATTCGGGTGACCGACAACGGCAAACGTAGGCAGACTCATTGCCGGTCTCCAGCGACGTAAAGGAGCGGGTCAGCGTGCCGGGCGAGCGCCTGCGACCAGATCTGCCGGTCCGCGGGATCGATCTCGCCGCCTTCGCCAAGCGGGACAACCACGATAATCGCCTCGACGCCGATCGCCGCGCGTACTGCGGCCACGAGGTCCCGGAATGAAAGGAGCGGCGGCTCCCATCCCTTGGCGACAATCACCACCTTCGCGGGCTGCGGCCTGATCCGGGCAAGCGACGACACCGACTGAGAAATGTCTCCCCACTCCGCCGCGTCGACGCGTGGCGGCTGCTCTTTGCCGTGGCTCATCCGCACGAACGCTTCCTGCGATATCGCGTCATTCCAGACCACGACCGGCGTCTTGCTGTCTATCTCAAGCCCCGGTATCGAGGGCGCCTCTGCAGGATTG
>JAGRIN010000288.1 GCA_020443245.1 Pseudomonadales bacterium | reverse complement strand
GTTCGTTTTCGGCAGACGGAATCACCCTGCATGCGAATCGGTGTCGTCAGCGATACTCACAATAACCTCCGGAATGTGCGGCGTATCGTCGAGATCTTCAACGATGCCGGCGTCGAACGCGTCATCCACACCGGCGACATCACGCAGCCGAAGACCATTGAGGCGTTCTCCGGCCTGTCGGTGCCGCTGTTCGGCGTCTTTGGCAACAACGACCAGGGAGAACTCCACGTTCTCGAACCCATGATTGCCGAACTCGGCTTTCATTTTGTCCAGCCACCACTACCGCTCGACTGGGCGGGCCGGCGCATTGTTGTCGTGCACGATCCGCTGGAACTCGCTGCGATCGATCCGAATGGTTTCGACCTGATCCTGCACGGCCACACCCACCGGCAGACGATCGAGTTCGAAGCGTCGCGACTCACGTTCAATCCGGGTGAGAGTGCCGGCATGATGGAAGGTGCCAACTCGATCGGCATCGTCGACCTGGTCGCGCTCCAGCCGGAGATTCTCCGCTTCTGACCTCGTTTGCCTGCGAGTTTCGGGCCAGGGGCAGGGCACAATCACCGCTTCGGATAGCCCCGCATCAATTTTCGGTATATAGCGCACCGGCGCCGGGGACCTGTAGTATGGTGGCCCGCAGTGATTCCCGTTAAACCTGATTGATAAAGAGGATTTCGAGCGATGATGGATCTGTCCCTCCCTGAACGCCTTATGCCGATCCGCGACAAGATCGACAAGTTCGTGCGTGAAAAAATCGACCCCGTTACCGACGAGTACCATGAACAGACCGGTGCCGAAGGCGATCGCTGGACGCTGACCAGCCGCCAGAACGAAATCATGGACAAGCTGAAGAACGAGGCGCGTGAGGCGGGCCTTTGGAACTTCTTCCTGCCCGAGAGCCAGGGTGGTGCGGGTGTAACCAACCTCGAGTACGCGCACCTCGCCGAAGTCATGGCGCGCAACCCGATTGCATCGGAAGTCTTCAACTGTTCGGCTCCCGACACAGGCAATATGGAAGTGCTCGAACGCTACGGTACCGAAGAGCAAAAGAAGCAATGGCTCGAGCCGCTGCTGGAAGGCAAGATTCGCTCCGCGTTTGCGATGACCGAGCCGGACGTGGCGTCATCGGATGCAACGAACATCGCGACGCGTGCCGTCCTCGACGGTGACGAGTGGGTCATCAACGGAGAGAAGCACTACATCTCCGGTGCCGGTGACTCGCGCTGCAAGATCATGATCACGATGGTTGTCACCAACCCGGATGCGCCCAAGCACCTTCGTCAGTCACAGATTCTCGTGCCGATGGACGCACCTGGCGTCGAAGTGATTCGCCCGATGTATGTGTTCGGTCGCGACGACGCGCCCCACGGGCATATGCACATCAAGTTCACCAACGTTCGTGTACCGAAGGAAAACATGATCCTCGGTGAGGGTCGTGGTTTCGAAATTTCCCAGGGCCGTCTCGGACCGGGCCGAATCCACCACTGCATGCGATCGATCGGTGTGGCCGAGAGAGCGCTGGAGCTGCTTTGCAAGCGCGCACTGTCACGGACGGCTTTCGGCAAGCCCCTGGCGGAACTCGGTGGCAACTACGACATTATCGCCGACTCGCGCATCGAACTGGACATGTGCCGTCTTTCGGTACTTCACGCGGCCTATATGATGGACACGATCGGCAACAAGGCCGCGCGCAAGTACATCTCCGCGATCAAGGTCGCGGTACCGAACATGACGCTCAAGATCATCGACCGTGCAATCCAGATACACGGCGCGCTCGGCGTGTCCCAGGACACCCCGCTCGCCGGCATGTGGATGAGCCAGCGCACCCTGCGCCTCGCAGATGGTCCCGACGAGGTTCACCGTCGCGTTATCGCGCGCGAAGAACTGAAGCGCTACATGTGATCGGAAGCGGGGTCAGGTCTTTCCGGACCTGGCCTCGCTTCATTGCAATCCCCGGGCTTTCCGGCTTAAATGGAGCTTTGGATTTGAGGTTTCCCGGTTCCGACGTGCATCGCGCTCTCGTTCGTTTCAGCCTGGCGATTTCGATTGTCGCCACCGTAATCGTACTGCTGCCGTCCGCGTCTCCCGCCCTTGCCGAAGACGTCGCGCCGCTCGTCACCCGCGACGTTGTCTACGGTGACCCGAAGAAGCCCGACAGCGAATTACAGTCGCTGGATATCTACTGGAAGGACAACGCGAAGAAGCGCGCCGTCATCATTTATGTACACGATGGCGGGTGGGCATTCGGCGACAAATCCGATGTGCACCTGAAGCCGAATTTCTTTGCGCTGCACGATATTGCGTTCGTCAGTATGAATTATCGCCTGCGTTGGGATTATGGCCTGGCCGACCAGGCCGCCGATATTGCGTCGGTCGTGAAGTGGGTGAGAGGCAACGCCAAACAGTACGGCCTGGATCCTTCGCGAGTCATCCTGATGGGGCATGGCGCGGGCGCACATCTCGTCTCGCTGGTTGGGACGGACGCGCAGTACCTCAAAGCCAAAGGCCTCACGCTCGCGGACATCCGCAGCGTTGTGGCAATCGACACGATCAGTTTCGACATTCCCGCGCTGATGGCGAGCGATGCGAGTTTCGTCGAGAAGCGCAGGCATCGCCTGATCTTCGGCGAGGACGAAGCTATCCTGCGTGCCGCATCTCCCATTACCTATGTCGCGAAAGGCAAGCAAATCCCACCGTTTGCCCTCCTGTATGTGAATGGCTCGTCCGCACAGCAATCCAGGGAGTTCTCACGTGCGCTGCGCGAGGCAGACGTCAACGTCATCATGATTCCTGGCAACGACAAAACGAGCCAGAGTATCGACGAGGAACTGGGTCGACCCGGTGATGCGCCGACGCTCGCATTGATCGCATTCATCCGCGCGACGATCTGATGTGCCGGCCCATCGTCACCGTGGCGCTGTGGTTTCCTGCCGCGCTGTGTTTCTGCGCAGTTGTCGGTCTTGCCGCCTTGCCGGCCATGGCAACCGATGTCGATCAATTGGCGCAGGAGGCCGAAATCGTCGCTGACGCAGCGAATGCCCTCGTTGCGCGTGACCAACCGGTTCCCGACGGGGTTTACCCCGCAATCAATGCCGCACGCTCCGCGAATCCTGCCCACGCCCAGGGGTGGCGAGGGGAGCTGATGTCGCGGCTCGCAGGCTACCGGCAGGAACTCGATGCGCTCGCCGACAACCCTGGTGCGTTCGGCGGCTCGGTTCTTGCCAGCGACGCCGATCTCATCGTCGGCCAGACGGGCACCCTGACACAGACTTACACGGTAGGAGGCGCATTGCAGGCGGGCGCCTCGATTCTTGTCGCGAGTCACTGGAGCTGGCCTTTTGCCCTGCAGAACGTCGATGCCGATGAAGCCAATTATGTTACGGCATCGGTGCGCGGTCGCAGCGACATCGCGCTCAAGCTCTCCACTGCCATGATGAAGGACACGGACCGTTGGGACGCGCCCGCGCCCTTGCCGGTGTTCGAGGTGGCGGGCGGTACGCTTGCGCCGGGAGACGTCGTGGAAATCGACTACCGTAACTTCCAGCTCCCGACCCAGGCGACCAACAACTTCGTTATGCCACTTTATGTTCGGGATTCACCGGAAGGCCACTGGAACCGCGTACCGGGGAATGGGGTCGTGGTCTTGCCGGGCGCTGTGGACGAGATTTCAATGGCGCTGCCTTTCACACATCGTCCGGGCGATCCGATGAGCCTGCAGGTCAGGATGTCGGACGCCTTCGGGAATCTCGCCATCGGCGATTTCCCGTCACTTGAAGTGCTGGTGAACGGGGACTTTCGAACGCGTATACCGGCCGGCACCGATCCTGTACCGGTGCTCGACCTGACCCTGAACGAAACGGGGCTCCACAAGATCGAAGTCAAGAGTGCGGGGGGCGGACTCGATGCGAGCGCGCAGGTCCTGGTCGAGGTCGAGAACCATCCGGACGTGCGTTTTGTAGAACTGCACGCGCATACTTCGGCCAGCGACGTACTGACGAGCGCGGACGAGGTGCGTCAACGTTATGTCGGACTTGTGGACGACGTCGTACTGCTCGACCACGACGACTACCTCTCGCCACGAGCCTGGCTAAAGAGACAGATGTCCCTGTTCGACGGCTTCGTCTGGAGTGGCGACCTGCGTGCCGGCGGCCAGGCCGCGGTGTTGTTCCGGGACCGGCTGGCGGCCGATCTGCCGCCGCGCGCTATGTGGCCAACCCTCGATGCCCTCGAGGCCGACCCGCGCGTAGCGTCCGCCGTGGTCGTGGCCTTGCCGGAAATTCCCGCCGACCGTCGTTACCTC
>JAGRIN010000287.1 GCA_020443245.1 Pseudomonadales bacterium | reverse complement strand
TTCCTCGAACAGCTTCTCAGCCATCTCAGCTTTGGTTAACGCTCCCATGTCTCGGTCCCTAAAGCTCTAGCCTCGCAGACTGGCACCCAGCTCACTTGCCAGGGCACCCAGAATTCTGTCCACAGACTGGTTAATCTCGTCTTCGGTAAGAGTGCGGGAAGGATGCTGGAAGGTCAAGCCCAAAGCCAGACTTTTTCTATTAGGATCAATGCCTTTGCCCTGATAAACGTCAAACAACTTTAGGTTTGTCAAGGTTTCCGACGCTGCCGATCGAATGGTTTGCCGTATTTCCCCGGCCGTAACGCCAACGTCGACCAAAATGGCAATGTCGCGCCGCACTTCGGGGAACCTGGACAACGCGGAAGCGCCCGGCACTTCTCGCGGCGCGACCGCATCCACCCGGAGCTCGAACAAGTACACCGGGTGCTCGATGTCGAGGGCCTGTTGTGCCCTGGGATCGAGCAGGCCGACGAAACCGACGTGCTCGCCATCCCGCGTGATGCGGGCGGTCTGGCCCGGATGCAGGGCAGGATGGGTCCCCGCTTCAAACCGGAAGCTGTCCGGCTCGCCGGTCAGCGCAAGGAGCGACTCGATGTCGCCCTTAACGTCAAAAAAATCAACAGCTTGCGTCGAATTGGCCCAACCCTCTTCGAACAGTGCGCCGCAGGCGACCCCGGAGAGCATCTTCTCCTGCTGGATGTTTTCCATGGTGAGTTCGGCGACGTTCGGCCTTTGGGTAAAACGCAGGCCGGACTCGAACAGCCGCACCCGGGACTGCTGTCGGTTGACGTTGTAAATCAATGACTTGAGCAACCCTGCCCACAGGGTCGTACGCATGACACCCATCTCGGAAGAGAGCGGGTTCGCGAGGCCGATCGGCTCGTTCTCGGGGTCCAGGATTGCCTGCGCCCTGGCGTCGACAAAGCTGTACGTAATCGCCTCGCGATAGCCGCGCGCGACCAATTGGTCCTTCATGGCGTCGAGGGTCACCGCATGTTCGGTCGCCGGCAACATCGACAGGTGAGTCAGCGGGGTATTGGGCGGCATGGTGTTGTAGCCGTAGATCCGGCAGATCTCCTCGATCAGGTCGGCTTCGATTTCGATATCGAATCGGTGCGACGGGGCGACCACGCGCCAGATCGTGTCTTCGCCGTCTTCACGCCGGGTGTCGAAATGCAGCCGCGAAAACATGGTGTCGATCTCGGCATCGGGAATGCTGACGCCCAGCAGGCGTTTCACGCGACTCGCCCTCACCGCCACTTCGGGTTGCACCGGGAGCGCCTCCTGCCTGACGGTTTCGACCGTCGGCCCCGGTTCACCGCCGGCAATCTCGAGCAGCAAGCGCGTCGCCCGCTCGACCGCCCTTGCCTGCCCTGCCCAATCCACACCGCGCTCGAAACGGTGCGAGGCGTCGGTGTTCATGCCATAGGTGCGCGCACGACCGGCGATTGCGGTCGGTTGGAAGAACGCGGATTCCAGGTAAATGTTCCGGGTGCCTTCAGTCACCGAAGTGCCGAGCCCGCCCATGATGCCGGCCATCCCAATCGGACCGGAATCGTCCGTGATGAGCAGCGTGTCGTCTTTGAGCGTGACCTCTGATTCGTCGAGCAGCGTGATCTTCTCGCCCGCCTTTGAATCGCGCACAACGATCCTGCCGGTCAGCTTCGCGAGGTCGTAGGCGTGCATGGGCTGCCCGAGTTCCAGCATCACGTAGTTGGTGACATCGACCACCGGGTCGATGCTGCGAATGTCACTGCGCCGGAGTTTTTCCTTCATCCACAGGGGCGTCTGTGCCCGGAGGTCGATATTGCGAATGACGCGGCCGACGAAACGTGGGCAACCGCTCGATTCAAGTTCGACGCCGAACACGTCTTCAATGGTCGGCGGCACCGGATCGACTGCAGGTAACTGGATATCCGCGTTCGCAATGAGCGCGGCTTCCCGGCCCAGGCCGATCATGCCGAGACAATCGCTGCGGTTTGCGGTGAGATCGAGTTCGACAATCACATCGTCGAGGGCGAGGTACTTGCGAATATCCTCCCCAACCGGTGCATCGACCGGCAACTCCATGAGGCCTTCGTGGCGATCACTGATGCCGAGCTCACGTTCCGAGCAGAGCATGCCGAAGGACTCGACGCCGCGTAACTTCGCTTTCTTGATCTTGAAGTCGCCGAGGTCGGCGCCGACCAATGCAAAGGGAACCTTAATGCCGGCACGGGCGTTGGGTGCGCCGCAAACGACCTGCAATTCTGTCTCGCCGCCTGCGACCTTGCAGACGACCAGTTTGTCAGCGTCCGGGTGCTTTTCGACCGACTTGATCTCGCCAACGACGACCTTGTCGAATGCTGCCGCGACGGGCTCGAAGCCCTCCACCTTCACGCCAATCATGGTGAGCTGCGCGAGGAGTTCCTCGGTGGAAAGGTCCGCGTTCACGAATTCCCGGAGCCAGGCTTCACTGAACTTCACTTGTTATTCTCCCATGTCTCTTCTTTCGTCGTCCTGAACGAAGCCGAAGGATCCCTGACCGCTGAGGTCCCTCGCTGGGCTCGGGACGACGCGATCGTCATCCTGAGCGAAGCCGAAGGACCTCGTCATCCTGAGCGAAGCCGAAGGACCTCGTCATCCTGAGCGAAGCCGAGGGACCTCAACCGTCGAGTCCCTCACTGCCACCCGGAGGACCTCAAAACTGGCGCAAAAACCTCAGGTCATTGTCGACCAACTGCCGCAAATCCTCGAACCCGTAGCGCAACAGCGCCAGGCGATCGGGACCCATCCCGAATGCGAAACCGGTGAACGCTTCTGAATCGATGCCGGAATACTCCAGCACCTTCGGGTGCACCATGCCGCACCCCATGATCTCGATCCAGCCCTCGTTGCCGCAGGTGCGGCAGCCCTTGCCGAGACAATGCACACATTGCACGTCGACTTCTGCCGACGGCTCCGTAAAGGGGAAGTAGGACGGACGGAACTTGACCTGCAAATCATCGCGCTCGAAGAACACGTGAAGGAAATCCGCAATCGTCCCCTTGAGGTCGGCAAAGCTCGCGTTCTCGTCGATCAAGAGCCCCTCAACCTGGTGGAACATCGGCAAGTGCGAAGGGTCCGGCGCATCGACGCGATACACCCGGCCAACGCAAATGACGCGCAGCGGCGGCTTGCGGGATTCCATCGTACGCACCTGCACGGGCGAGGTATGTGTGCGCAAGAGGATGTTCGGGTTGAAGTAGAACGTGTCGTGCATCGCCCGCGCGGGGTGATGTTGCGGCAGGTTCAGCGCTTCGAAGTTGTGGTAGTCGTCCTCGATCTCGGGACCTTCCACCACATCGTAGCCGGCACTGCGGAAGAACGCTTCAATCCGCCGCAGGACGATTGTCGTGGGATGCAGGCCGCCGCGTTCTGCATTACGGCCCGGCAGCGTGACGTCGATCGTCTCTTTCGCGAGACGATCGGCGATCGCCGAGTCATCAAGCGTTTCCTTGCGCGCATTGATCGCGGCCTGGACAGATTCCTTGGCGGTATTGATCGCAGCGCCGGCAGCAGGCCGCTCCTCCGAAGAAAGTTTGCCGAGGCCCTTCAGCAAATCGGTAAGTTCACCCTTCTTGCCCAGGTACTGTACGCGGACACGATCGAGTTCTGCCGCATCAGTAGCGGCATTCACGGCCTCGGTTGCCTTGGCGACTATCTCTTCAAGGTTGGGCATCTAAACGTTCCTTTCAACCGCAGTCATCCTGAGCGAAAGCGAAGGACCTCGGGCTTCGAGGCACGCCACGCGCGCTTTGGACGCTGAGGTCCTTCGACTCCGCCGCGCTCACGATGACGGGCATGTCGTCCTGAGGCTACGCGCCCCGGCGAAGCCGAAGGACCTCGGGATTCCAGGTACGCAGTGGGGCTTTGAACGCTGAGGTCCTTCGGCTGCGCTCAGGATGACAAAAGCCGCTACGCGGCCTTTGTCACCTGCTCTACGAGTGCACCGAATGCTTCCGGCTCGTGTACCGCAATATCGGCCAGCACGCGGCGATCGATCTCCACGCCTTGCTTCTTCAGGCCGTCAATCAGGCGGCTGTAGGAAAGGCCGTGCAGTCGCGCAGCAGCGTTGATCCGTTGGATCCACAGGCCGCGAAACATGCGCTTGCGCACCTTGCGGTCGCGGTAGGCATACTGGCCTGCTTTGGTGACGGCCTGCTTGGCAACACGGAATACGCGGGAACGCGCACCGTAGTAGCCCTTGGCCTGGTCCATGACTTTCTTGTGGCGTCTGTGTGCGGTGACGCCTCGCTTTACTCTTGGCATATCGAATTTCTCCTGGG
>JAGRIN010000286.1 GCA_020443245.1 Pseudomonadales bacterium | reverse complement strand
TGGACGGGGCGCGGCGGGTACTTAGGCTTCGCTAAGAATGGACTTAAAGGGCTTCAGGAAACCAGTTCCTTGATGGGGCGTTTGCGCTCTATGCCGAAGCCCTGGGCGAAGTCGACGCCGATCTCGCGAAGGATCTCGAGGATCTCGTCGTCTTCGACATATTCCGCGATCGTCTTCTTGCCCATGAAGTGCCCGATTTCGTTGATCGACTTCACCACCGCGTAATCGTTAGGGTTGTTCTTGATGTCCTTGACGAAAATCCCGTCGATCTTCAGGAAGTCCACCGGCAAGTTGCGCAGGTAAGAATACGAGGACAATCCAGTGCCGAAGTCGTCCAGCGAGAACTGGACACCGATCACTTTGAGCTTCTCCATGAACTCAATGGCCGCATCAAGCCGACCGATCGCCGACGTTTCCGTGATCTCGAAGCATATCTTCGAGGTCGGCAGGCGCGTCTCGTTGAACTGCTCCAGGACAAACTCCATGAAGTCGTCTTCGGTGAGCGAGTTACCAGAGATGTTGATCGAGAATGCGCCGAGATTGTCCAGTTTGAGAATGTTGCTGGCGATGAACCGGAACGCGTTGCGGATTACCCAGCGATCGATCGCACCCATCCGGTTGTAGGTTTCCGCCGCGATGATGAAATCCTGGGGCGGCATCGGTTCGTTCTTGTCGTCGAGCACCGTCAGCAGGATTTCGTAGTGCGGGTGATCGCCCGACTCCTCGTCGATCGGCGCGATCTTCTGGCAGTTCAGTATGAAGCGATCTTCCTTGATGGCACTGTCGATCTGCGAAACGAAGTCCATGATATCGCGCCGGTGTTCCAGCGCCGTGTCATCAGCTTCGTAGACCTGGATACGGTCGCGGCCCGCGTCCTTGGCGGCGAAACACGCCGAGTCGGCCCCGCTGAGGATGCTGGAGACGCTTTCAACTTCCTTGTCGACATAGACCAGGCCGCAACTCGTCGTCAGCGAGTAAGTCGTGCCAGAGTTTTCAAAGCGGTATTGCTTNATGGCGTCGGTCAACTGGCGAACCACCGAAATACCCGACTCCTTTGCGCAGTTTTCGATGAGGATACCGAACTCATCACCGCCCAGTCGCGACAGGATGGCGCCCTGCGTGCCGATGCGGTCATGCAAGAGATTTCCGATCTCCTTCAGCAGGCGATCGCCCGCATCATGACCGGCAGAGTTGTTGATGACCTTGAACTGGTCGAGGTCCATGTATGCAACGAGGTGATGCGTGTCGTTGCGCTTGGCAAGGCCGAGCACCCGCTGTAACTGGCGCTCGAATTCCTTGCGGTTCACCAGGCCCGTCAACTCGTCGTGGGTCGCCTGGTGAGTAAGCTGGTTGTGCATGTTCTGCAGCATGCGGTGCGAGGCGCGGTCCGTGAGGGGGATGTCCGCCTCATCGAGAATGCGGGCGCTGCCTGCTTTCAGGCGCGTGGCCAACTCTTCCACCATCAGTTCATGGGTTTTCACACCACGCCGGTTCACGAACACGAACGTCGTGTGCTCTTCGTCGGTCCACGCCACGATCGCAATCTGGTCCTGCTGGTCGCCCGTGTCCTTGATCTCGAGCCATTCCCCGACGTGGATGCGTTCGGCCCTTTCGAGCCAGCGCTGCCAATCCTCGTCTTCCTCGTTCTGTTCCCGCAACTCCTGGCGCCGACCCTCTTTCTCGTCGACTTCGCCGAAGCCAAGCGTTCTCGCTACCTCGCCGCCGGCGACCTCGATCCGCGGAATCGCACTGCGGTCCTCGCCCTCAACGATAAAGCGCTTCAGGGTGTTGATCAGCGGAATGCGTTGCCCCGGTTCGAACGAAATCGAGTCCAGGCCCTGCTCGATCTGCTCAATCAGGGCATCCGGCGCGATGTAATCCGGCGTTCCCGGTGTCGCCGAACCATCCAGGTGCTTCGCGACCTGCTCCAGCGCCTGGACCTGGTTGCGCCAGTCGGCGCTGTCCCGCCCCTGGCGCAGGTGTGTATTCACGAGGAGGTTCCGCCAGCCCGGCATCAGCAGCTTCAGCAGCACCTCCGGCACGTCGCCACCGGAGAACATGTGGTTCATCTCGTCAACGACGGCGCGTTGCGCGTTGATCAGGGTCTGCTGACCCTCACTCGCCTTGACGGTTCGCTGCACGTTCCCCGTGAACGCGCGGGACTGACGTTCGACCAGAGGCTGCAGCTTGTTCAGCGCCTCGTCGAAAACGTCAGGGTTGTTGTCGAAGTTCTCGTTGATGTACGAGACGATTTCGTCGACGTTGCGCTTGAGACCGCCCGATTCTGTGCCGCCGAGACGTGCGAGCTGGTTGATGACCTCGAGCGCCCGGTGCGGATTATCGACCGACAGGAAGTCATTGTTGGTGGTCGCGACCTTGTCGAGCGTGAGTTCCAGCTGGCGAATCCAGTCTTTCGCGCTGCCGGAGAGCATGTGGTCGTCTTCGATCGTCGTAACGAGGTTCTCGACGACGCCCAGGCTTTCCATCGCTTCCGGCGGGATGCGTCGCTGGCGTCCACCTGCGCTCGCCGATTCCTGCAGCCGTTGTCTTATGGGCACGCGACTCGCGCCCGAACGTTGGACCTCTTCGCGCAGGGAGCTCAGCAGGCCCTGCACTTCGTCCAGTTGAACGAGCTCTATATCCTCGTCGTCGCCGTCAAAACCCATGTCCTCGGCAGCGTCTCGCCCCATGAGATTGCGGACGGTACTGTAGATGTTGCTGATGGCCTCGCCGATGTCACCGCGTGACGTGCGCTTTCGTTTCGGCTTTGGCGCCGGCGCCTGTTCGGGCTCTGCAGGCTGGTCCCTACCGGACTCCTGCGCTACCCGTTCGCGCTGGCGACGTTCCTCGCGGGCCTTTCGTCGTTCGCTCTGGCGTTCCTCGAGTCGAGCACGCAACTGCGCGATCTCGTCGCGAAGTTCTTCCGGGTCCTCTTCGTCATCGTCGTCGTCATCTTCCGGCGGCTCCGGGGGCGGGGCCTGCGCTTCTTGCTTTTCGGCTTCCTTCGCCGGCTCCTCGGCCTTCCTCGGCTCCTCGCGGGTCACGATGCCGCCCGGGGTGATGAAATCCTCGTCGAGGTCTGGAAAGATGCCGCTCTCTTCCAGCATCCGGGTCACCTGGATGTAGAGCTTGCGAAACAGCGGAATGGCCTTGGCCTCGAACCCGCTGTAGACACGCTGGCGTATCTCACGATTGAGGTCAACGCGACGTATGGCATTATCGAAAGCGTGACAGAATACGGCCGTGCCAAGCGGGTTGGCTTCATTGTGGCCCCACGAATCCACCAGCAGGCCCAACCTCGCCTGGATGTCGTTCAGGTATCTCTCATAGACGCGTTCGCTGCGCGATATGATGTTGGCGATCGCGAGCCAGTCTTCGAAATCGTCGGTGTTCACGAGCGAGAGCTTCACCCTGCTCGCCTGCTTCTGCTTGCGTTCCGCCTCGGCGGCCTTGCGCTCTTCGAGCAGCTTCGACAGGTCCCGCGGGTTGTCGATCTGGTCGAGCACTTCATTCGAGAATGACTGCGCCACGGTCTTCTTGGACTTCTCGAGGTTCGACATTGCGGCAAAGTACTCACTCTGCTCCGCATTCGTGCGCGAATCCCGCGCCAGTCGAAGCAGTTCTTCGTCCATGTACGAGAAGAACGCCGAACTCATCTCGGGCAGAATGCGGGAGACTTCCTTGCGCACGCCACCGATGATCTTGCGTGCGTCCGCGACGGCAATGCCGGCTGCCTGCCCCGGCGCCTGCGAGGCACCGGCGGGGCCTGCACCGCGCGCCCCTGTCGGCGCCGCTCCGCTTTCGGACTTTGCGCCGCCGGATTGGCGCGACGCGAGCGGCTGGCTGTTGGAGAGGTTCAGCAGTGCGGTCATGGCATCGTCATCCATGCCGCGCGGAAAGGCGATGCCGACGCCCGAGTCCATCACGCGGACGATTCGACCCTCCAGGCGAAAATGTTGGTCGCCAGCGTCGTTCGGGACAGTAAAGTGAATGCCGACGGTCTCGTTCTGCGCGATGCCGGGCAGGGAACGGCGCCGCGCAGAATCCTGCTCGACGAGCATCATCCCGCCCTCGCAAAAATCCCTGATCGAGCAGAGCCAGGAACGGCCGACACTGGGATGCACGAGCGCGTTCAGGCTGACTGCATACCTGGGGCTTAGGCGTTTATCCATGTAGTCGCTTTCTTTTGACAATCCACAGCAGCCATCAATGCTGCCGAGCCTGTTAACCTATCGACACTTCCTGGTCTGAACCGGCGATTACGACTTTGTTGCGGCCAGTCCGCTTTGCGTCGTAGAGCGCCTTGTCGGCACGGTCCATCGTGGCCTCGACATCCTCAGGTGCACGATACTCT
>JAGRIN010000285.1 GCA_020443245.1 Pseudomonadales bacterium | reverse complement strand
CAGGAGGAACTATTTGAGCGTGAGAGAGCCAGTTTGACCGACATTCTAACTCCGCCAATGCTGGGAGATATGTCGCTCACTGTCGAGGAGATCCAAGCGGAACTGGACAATAATGTGCAGGGGATTCTCGGCTATGTTGTTCGCTGGATCGACCAGGGTGTCGGCTGTTCAAAGGTTCCCGATATCCACGACGTGGGCCTGATGGAAGACCGTGCGACGCTGCGTATTTCGAGCCAGCACATTGCCAACTGGTTACGGCACGGGATCTGCTCGGAAGAGCAGGTCATGGAAACGCTGAAGCGGATGGCGGCAGTTGTCGATAGACAGAACGAAGGTGATGCAGCGTACCGGCCGATGGCGCCGGAGTTTGACCGTAGCGTTGCGTTCCAGGCAGCGTGTGACCTGGTGTTCAAGGGATGTGAACAACCGAGTGGCTATACGGAACCGATACTTCACGCGAGACGCCGGGAGTTCAAGCGGCTCGTGGGTGGTGTTGATTGATGGTGCAAGGATGCGTCGACTAGCATACTGAAACGACGGCGGATCGCCGTCCCATGCTGCGATGAGCGAAGATAAAAAATACAAGATCCTGATCATCGAAGATGAGGCACTGGTCGCACGCGAACTGAAGAGTCGCCTGACCGGCATGGGATACGATGTCGTCGGGATCGCCTATGGCATCGAGGGTATCGATCTCGCGAGGCAGACTTCGCCGGACCTGTTGCTCACCGACATTCATCTCAAGGCCGGCCAGGACGGGATTGAGGTTGCCCAGCAGATCCGCGCCGAGCGCGACATTCCGGTCGTGTTCCTGACCGCCTACTCAGACGAGACGACCGTGGGGCGGGCAAAGTCAGTCGCGCCCTACGGCTATATCATCAAGCCCGTCGAAAACCGGGAACTCGAAATCGCGATCGAAATCGCGCTGTACAAGCACAATATCGAAAAGGAACTGAAGGAGACGCAGCAACTCCTGCAGACGGCCCTGACCTGCATCGGCAGCGCGCTGGTCTTTGTCGATGACGAAGGCAACGCGACGGACCTGAACCAGGACGCCCAGACACTTTTTGCCGCCCAGCGTGCGGCCGTGATCGGTGGCCCGTGGTGGTCTCTGTTTTCAATCCACCAGGATTCGTCGATTGCACGCAAGGTCTCCACGGCCATCAGCAGCAAGGAAGTGACCAAGCTCGCGCCGTTCATTGTCAGTGGCGGCCAGGGCTCACGGCTCGTGGACGGTATCGTCGGGCCGATGGAAACCGGCGCTGTCATGATCATCAGGGAATTGTCGGTGATCAATGACCCGGTCGAATCGCTGCCCAGCCCTGATGAGATACTGGCGCGCGAGGGTTCTGAGCGACTGGGACCCAGCGAATCCTCCATGTGCCAACTCCTGATCGGTGCGCATCCGGGGGCGCCCGTGAACGATGACGCCATGGAACGAGTGTCGCAATTGCTGAACCAGATGTTGCGTGCAACAGACCTCGTCAGCGCCTACGGCGATGACCAGTTCTCCGTCAGCATGCCCTATACCTCTGTTAAAGAAGGGCGACAGATCGCGGGATCGATCCTCTCGTCATTGAACTCGCTCGATTTCGACGGCGAGTCACTCAACTTCAGCATTGGCCTGTCTTCCACAACGCCGGGAGACCAGCAGCCGTTCGAGTTGTTCCGGCGCGCGAGCTGGGCGCTCAACGTTGCCCGGGATACGGGCGGAAACCGCGTGATCGTCTGGAACGACACGTCGGAGCAGCCCGCGGCCCAGACGTCAAGACAGGAAGCGCGCCATCGCGAGTATCACAATCTCGTGCTGCTCTGGAACGTGATGAACGTCGTTGTCAAGTCGGCCGACCGTGAGGAACTCGGACAGAAGCTGTCGCGCCACCTCACGCAATCTTTTGGCTTTGGAAAGGTGGCATGGTTGTCGTCGCGAGCGGGTGCGGTGGCGGCCCTCGCGGGTACAGTCTCGGGGTCGGAACATTTTCGAGGGACGTCGGAGCTGGATCTCTCGAGCGCGGACCTCGATCACATCCGGGAGGGGTTGGCCGGACGGGCGCATGTGGCGTGGTCTAACCGCCATGTCTTCGCCCTGTCGGCTGAAGACGTGCTTTATATCGAGACGACGGAGCCGATAGCTGAAGCGGATGTCGCATTCCTGCAGACGCTTGTCACCTATATCTCGTCCGGTTTTTCACGGCCCGCGGCTGTCGCCGAGGGCCGTGACATCGCGGGCGAGGGCGAACTTGTGTTCCGCTCGCCCCGGATGCACAGCATTCTCGAAAGCGTGAATCTCGTCGCACCGACGGATGCGACGGTCCTCATCGTCGGTGAGTCCGGAACCGGCAAGGAACGACTCGCCCGTCGAATCCACGAAGTCAGTCCGCGTGCGGACAAGCCTTTCGTCATCGTGGATTGCGGTGCAGTCGTCGGCAGCCTGATCGAGAGTGAACTGTTCGGCCATGTGAAAGGGGCGTTCACCGGGGCGGACCGCCATGCGTCAGGTCGCCTGAAAGAAGCCGCCGGCGGAACGATCCTCCTCGACGAGGTGGGAGAAATGCCGCTCGACGTGCAGGTCAAGCTGCTACGTTTCGTGCAGGAGCATGAAGTCGCGCCGGTCGGTGGAACGCGTTACGAATCCGTCGACACACGCGTGATTGCGGCGACCAACAGGGACCTTGAAGCACTGGTTGCGCAAGGCAAGTTTCGCGAGGACCTTTACTACCGCCTCAACGTCTTTACGATCGAGACGCCGCCGCTGCGTGACCGTGACGGGGATGTCTTGTTGCTTGCGAACCACTACCTCAAGCGCTTCGCACGCCAGTACGGCAAGCCCGTCACCGGATTCACGCCCGACGCCGAGCGTGCATTGGTGCAGCAGCGCTGGCCCGGCAACATCCGTGAACTCATGAACGTCATCAACCGGGCGGTGATCCTGTGCCGTGACTCACGCGTCAGCAACATCCATCTCGGTCTCTTCCCGGAGAGTGGACGAGATCTGCCGGAGGCCCCGACGCCACGCGAACGACAGTCGCTGGAATCCTGGCTGAGCCAACTGGTCGACCAGAGCCTGACGGCAACAGAACTGCCGCCACTCGCGCAATGGCTCGAAGAAGATGTCATCGCTGCGACGCTGTCGATCAGTGCGGATGTCCTGAATCGCGCAGCGAGCACGCTCGGGATTCCGGAATCGACACTGCGTCGCAAGGTCGCGCGGATCAGGGATTCGGATGAACGCGGACGGCCTCGACACAATGAATCGCTGGCGCCACTGATGGATGATCTGGTCGAAATGTCGAGAGTCCGGCAACTGCCGGTACTGGATCTGGTCTCGGACGCGCTGATCAAGGAGATCGAGTCACGGCGCCTGAATCGCAAGGATGCCGCGGCACTGATGGGGGTGTCATTGCCCACTTATCGGAAAATGTTGTCCGATTCGCCGTAATTTTTCGAAACAGAAAGAAACGACGGAAAAAATTGGCGTTTTCGCAGGTTTTTCTTCGCAGCAATTTTCCCTACCAATTCCAATAAGAAAAATAACTACCTAAAATCAAGCAGTTACTAGCAATCTGTCTGTTGGCACGTCTCCTGCATTAGGAGTAGGGCTGAAAGCGTATGTATCGCCGGCAAGCGCGGGCTTGCTGTCATTCATTCTTTCAACAGACTTTTGAATCTGGAGAAGAGCATGAAACTGAGAGTTCTGATCATGGCAATCGGTGTATCACTGAGTGCCGGTGCGGGAGCGCGACAGGATGTTGCCTCGTTTGTCTGGAAGGACGCCCGTACACCCGAGCAGGACGGCGCCCATGGGGCGTCTCAGGCGGCAGGACAGGATGTCACGCCCGTGAAGGAAGAGCGCATGGACGCGCCAGTGCCGGCATACGCACGTTACCTCTGGGATGAGGACAGCGAAACGGGCTCGGCGGAAGGACCCGCCGTCGCCCGCTTTATGTGGGACCCGGAAGTCAATCCGGGCCTGGAAGGCGCACCGTATCGGAATCACATGGAGAAGACGGACACGGATGTCTCTATTTCCGAAGGTCAGTTTCTGGAAGGGAATGACAAGGACGTCGCTTCCCAGGTTGCACGCTACCTGTGGGATGAAGCACCAAGCACGAATACTTCGTCCAATGGTGTGATGATGGCGCGTTACCTTTGGGATGAGGAATCGGGCACCGATACCTCATCGTCTAATGGTGTGATGATGGCGCGGTATCTCTGGGACGAGGCGCCTGACAAGAACTCGTCGTCGAATGGCATGATGGCGCGCTACCTTTGGGATGAGGAATCGGGCGCAGATAACTCATCGTCAAACGGTGTGATGATGGCGCGTTATCTCTGGGATGAGGCGCCAGATACGAACACATCATCGAATGGTGTGATGATG
>JAGRIN010000284.1 GCA_020443245.1 Pseudomonadales bacterium | reverse complement strand
AGGTCATCGTCAGCGGGTCCCTGTATCGAATATACGACCGCAACGCCGGATTTCACTCTGTACTCGACCGGACAACGCTTGCCGAGCGGCCCACCACCGGCGACGACGCCGTGCGCGTGGTCAACCAGCTTCCCGGCAGCGCTTCGGTAGGCGTCTCCGCAAGGCCACGGGTTCGAGGCGGCCGCGAGGACGAAACCCTGATCCTGTTCGACGGCGTGAGACTCTATGAGCCGTTTCACTTCAATGGATTCAATGACCTCTACAGTGGGTTCGATGCACGTCTCATCGATCGCCTGGACTTCTACAGTGGAGGCTTCCCGGTCGAGTACGGCGACCGCCTCAGCGCCGCCATGGTCATGGAAACCCGCGACGTCGAGGAAAGTTCGAGAGAACTGGGACTCAGTCTCTACAACGTGAGCTGGCTCCAGACTTCAAAGGACAAGGATAGCGCCTGGGTCTTCGATGTCCGTCGCGGCACAATCGACCTGCTTGCCCAACTCGCCGAAAAGGACCCCGGGTCGCCCGCCTTTGCAGACGCGTTCGCGCGTTACGCGTGGCAGACCACAGACGGTGATCGACTCTCCGTGAACTTCCTCTGGCTCGGCGACGACATGCAGATCAACAACTCATCGCAAACAGAATCCGCAACGAGCCTCTACAACAGCGCCTATGCCTGGCTCTCATGGGAGCGCGACTGGAACGACGCCTTTTATTCCCGAACCTGGTTCTCGGTCGCTACCCTCCTGGACGACCGTTACGGCCTCGTCGACAAGCCCGGCATCGTAACCGGCACACTCGAAAACGAACGCAAGTTTCGCTTCTACGACATCAAGCAGTCTGTCGAGTACACTCCGGCGCGCGACTGGCTCATCAAGTTCGGCTGGAATTACAAGTATGTCACCGGGCAGTACGACTATGACGGGCAACTCGACGTCGCGGCACCCTTCGATGACCTCTCGAACTTCGCGCGCGCACAGACCACCAACATCGATCTCGATCAGTTCGGATTCCAGTCCGCCGTGTGGGCGAGCCTGCGCACCAACATCACCCGCTACACAACCATCGAATTCGGCGCCAGGCTCGATGCCCAGGATTATGAAAATGCGCAATCCGCCAGCCAGGTCAACCCGCGCTTCAACTTCCTCATCACCCCCGACGACACGCTCGAGATCCGCCTTGGTTGGGGCGAGTTCTCCCAATCCGAAGGCATCCACGAGCTACAAGTCTCCGACAACGTGACCCATTACCAACCGCCGCAGGAATCTGCCCACCTCATCGCGGGCATTCGCAAGACGCTGCCCGGCGGCACCGAACTGCGTCTTGAGACCTACCGCAAGCGAGGCCACCAGACCGGCATCTACTTCGAGAACCTCACGAACTCACTCACGCTACTGCCGGAACTTGCTCCCGATCGCGTCGTCGTCGCTGCCGACAGCTACATCGCGGAGGGCATCGAGTTTTCTGCAACCGGAAAGTTCAGGCAGTCCGCCTGGTGGGCCAACTATAGCTACTCGTCTGTGAAGGACCATCTGCCTGAAGGCAACATCCACCGGAGTTGGGACCAGACCAACACCCTGAACGCAGGCTTTTCCGTACCGCTTCACGACTGGCAGTTCAGCCTGTCGTTCGCGTGGCACGACGGTTGGCTAACGACCCCGCTCTACTTCGATGGCAGCGAAGTCCAGGCTGGCCCGAGAAACAGCGAGCGCCTCGGGGCCTACGCCAGCCTCGATGCGAAACTCAGCCGCAACTGGACCAACATGCGCCTCGATGCAGGGATTACCAATCTCACCAACCGCGAAAACGTCCTCGCCTACGACTACACACTGGACGGCACCACCCTCACCCGAACCGAAAAGCCCGGTCTGCCCCTCGCGCCCTTCTTCTCGTTTTACTGGCGTTTCTAAAAACGAATGCAAAAATTGCCCCTCGCCCCAAAACGTTGGACGAGTGCAGCAACGTCCCCGCAACAGCAGGGTGTCTGCGGAGTGGGTGGAAGGAGCCTAGCGCCAGGGACGGACGCGGGATGGGCCATGGATGGCCCACTCGGGCCAGCACCCCCTCCCGCCCCCGCGGCGCGTCCACCGCCCAACCAGGGGACGCAACCCCAACCAGGGGACGCAACCGGGCCAGCGAGAATCAAAGCAGGAGAACTGCGTGTGCTATGCTTTCGAGCTTGATCGGGCAAGATCGATATGAAGATAGGGTTGATAGCGGATACACATATGCCGGGGTCCATCAGGGAACTCTGGCCACAGGTGTTCGAGGCGTTTGCTGGCGTCGATGCCGTCCTGCACGCGGGTGATCTGCACACGCTCGAGATCGTGGACCGCCTTTGCGAGATTGCGCCGACCTGGGTTTCAACCGGCAACGGTGACGTCGGCATCGTCGACAAGCGCCTGGCGGATACGTGGACCATCGACTTCGACGAGCTTCGGGTCGGCATGATTCACAGGTTGCCGTCACCCGCCCGGAAGAGTGCCGAACACCTGACCGGGTACGTTGAGCGGCATTTTGGCGATACATCGCATCACGTTGTGATTTACGGCCATACACATCTCGAGAGCATCCATCGCGTCGAGGATACCGTGTACATCAATCCTGGCTCACCGACCTTGCCCCAGAACCAGTCGCTGCGACTCGGGACCATCGCGACCCTCGAAATTGTAGGGAGCGAGATGACGGCGACCGTGTTGCAGCTCACCGACCACGGTATCGAGCCGCATGCGACGATCGAACCGTATCGCGCCGTGCTGGGCGCGGCTTCCTTGCCAAGCTGAGTCGACTGTGGCAGCGTTCACAAGCTATTTTCCTGGAGTTATTCGTGTTACTTGATTTACATACGCACTCGATCAAATCCGACGACGGTCGCGCCAAGGTCGAGAATTACTGTCAGTGGATCAGATCGAAGAAATTGCCCATCGACGGTTTTGTTCTCACCGAGCATCGTCAATTCGACTTCGAATCTGACTATTCTGCACTGGCGCGCGACAACGGCATCGTCATCCTGAAGGGTGCGGAGGTCGAGACCGAATATGGACACGTCCTCGTGTTCGGCGTGACCGAAGCGCTGTACAAGGAATTCGATTTCACCGCCATCGGTTTGCCGCTCGCGAAAGTGCTTGCCGCGGCCGAAGCACACGGTGCGGTGGCAGCGCCCTGTCATCCCGGTCGTCCCCGCGTCGGGATGTTCGCGCACACTGACGAACTGGGTGTGCCGGAAGGTGTGAAGATCGTGGAGATCTACAACGGTGGCAGCCGTGATAATGAAGACCAGATTGCGATCGACAATGCCGAGAAGCTCGGCTATCGCGGCATTGGCGGCAGTGACTCGCACATCGTGAGCCACATCGGCCGGTGTGCCACGCGCTTTGTGCACGACATTGCGTCCGAACAGGAACTTATCGCCGCACTGAAGGCAGGCGAGTTCGAGGCGGTCAACCTGAAGCATTCAGCATAAAAGTACGAGGGAGAGAAAGTTGGAAGACCAAGATATCCTGGACGCTCGGGAGAAATTCCTGAACCAGGACTTCGACGAGGTCACGTTCGACGTGAAACCGGAAGTCACCATCGAATATGCGCGCCTTTGCGGTGAAACCGCGCCGCGTTTCCTTGACCAGAACGACCCGAATTTCCAGGCGCCGCCGACCTATGTCGCGAGCCTGAGCGGCGGTCGCATACTGCCGCCGGACTTTCCGCGCTTCGGTATCGGGATGGATGCGGGCAAGGCCGTTGAGTGCCTGCAGCCGGTCATTCCGGGCAAGAAGCTGATCGGCCGTACGCACGTGCACGACATCTACACCAAGACCGGCCGTTCCGGCCGGATGGTGTTCGCGGTGTCGCGGATCGAGTTCTACGACGAGGACGGCAATCACCTCGCGAACTCGGACAGTCGAATGGTAATGCGGGAAAGGAGCTGAACAGGTGGCTATCGAAAACGTCAATCAAGTTGAATTCGGCGAAGAGCTGCCCGCATTCGAACCGGACACGAGTCTTGCGACAGCAGCGAAGTTCGCCAAACTGATCGGATGGGGCGGTGCACGTTTCACGGATCATGAAGCGGCTCGCAAAGAAGGGCTGCAGGGTGCAATGGTCCCGGGTGTCCTGAGCCAGGGCTACCTGGTCGCCATGATCCACGGGTGGGCGCCGGTTGCTGAAATCCAGAAGATCGACACGGTGTTTCGCGCGCCGGTCATTGCTGATGACAAGCACACGATTACGGGTGTCGTGACGGACATCAATACGGATGACGGATCCGTCGAGATTGACCTGACCGTTTCTAACGAGAAGGGTGAGACGCGGGTCTTTGGTACCGCGACTGTAAACCTCCCCGTGTGAGGGGGGCGCGGTCGCGCCTTGTTCTGAATTGGCGTTGGCCGCGGTGCT
>JAGRIN010000283.1 GCA_020443245.1 Pseudomonadales bacterium | reverse complement strand
GCGCCGCGGACTTCGCTTCAATCTCGATGGCGGTGAGTTCAAGCGACAAGGGATCGTCGTGCGCCTGCTCGAGCAAACCCGGTTCGCGTCGCAGCACGGCACGAAGTGCCATCACGGCGCTTTCGACTTCCCCGGGTGTCACGGCGAAGGCGCGTTGTCGTGCGGTTTGCCCTTGATGACGACGGTGCCTGCCATCTTGTCGTGCCAGCCCTGCTTGCGTGGGTCGAAGATAATCCAGATAAAACCGAGGAAGAGGCAGAAGATGTTGACGAAGTACCCGAGGTACCGGATGACCAATTGTCCGGATGAGGCGCGCCCGAGCGTCCTGGCATCGACGATATGTGCATCGAACAGCATTTTCCCCGGGGTCGCGGCAAATGCGATCCACAAGACCACCGTAACGATCGCTGTCAGGAGCGCCTGCGTCGACGTGTTGGGATTCGTCAGCATGCGCCATGCGTCCGCAGGCGTCGCGCCGGTCATGTCGCTGATCGACTGGCCCGGCCCGAGCAAAAGCTCAACAACAAAACCGAGCACCAGCATCGCAATCACAGAGTCGATCAAGGATGCCACGAGACGGATGAAGAAGCCGACGTACTGGACCTGCTCGTTACCTGTTTCGCTCATGTCGCTCATGACGGAGATTGCTTGCCAAGGTGCGCCAACAATACTGCCTTTGCATCGTTGATGCGAGCCGCGAGGTAGGTAGAGCCGCCGCGGTCGGGATGCATCTTCTGCATCAGGCGGCGGTGCGCCTCGATCACGTCTTCTTCTGTCGCGTCGTCGTCGAGTCCGAGAACCTCGAGTGCCTCACGAACATCGAGATTCCCGGACGTCGGTTTCGCTTCCCGGTCGCCATCGTCCGTCGGGCCGCCATCCCAGCCGGAGTGATTGCGATCGAGGTAGGCTCGCAACACCTGCACCGACTCCGGATCGTCGTCGACTGCGCCCAGCAGTGCCTCGAGCTGCATGAGATCGAGCGCCGAGAGCCGGCTGCCGGCATGGGGACCTTCGAGTATTTCGCCGTCCATGGACCCGGAATCGTGATCGAGGGTCATGCGAAAGTACCGCGTGTCGACGCTCGATGTTTGCCCGCCGGGACCTCCCTGTGCGGTCTTCCAGTTGCGGAATCGACGGAGCAACGCGCGCAGGCTCGCGAAGTGAAAGAACATTTGAATCCCGCGAACGAGAAACGGCAGTGCAGCGCCCAGCAGGCCGAAGATCCAGTTCAGGCGCCCGGTGATGCCAAGGTAGAGGAGTGCGAGCCCGACAAGCACCGCGCCATAAATCAGGAAAAATTGTTGCGGGGTCAGGCGAGTCTTGCCGAGCAGCATACGAAGCAGCGCAAATGCGCCGAGGGCAAGAACGAACGCGAATGCAATTCTGATCACAGCAGATGTCTTACCTGGCTACTTCAACTGGCGCGTGAGGCGGAGTACCTCACCGCCCGCGCGCTGGCTGAAGTCCTCCAGCGCGCGGCGCCCGCCGGCAGCGAACACGGCCACTGCCGAGAGCAACGACTTCAGTTGCGCGGCGCTGCGCTTGTCGAACGGTGCGAAAGCGCCTCCGGACAACTTCGCGATCCGGGAGAAAATCGACCTGACCGTGGGATCAGTGCCCTCCTGGAAGATAAATACCGGCACGTTCACGAGGCCGAGCTTACCCGCCTTCTCGCATAGTGCATCGGCATCTTCCTCAAGCGCGTCACCGATGAACACCAGCGCCTGGACGGGCTCGCGGCGGTTCTCCTCCAGCGCGTGGGACAGCACCCGCGATATCTGCGTCTGTCCGCCCAGGCACATGACGCCCGTCATCTCGCGGAGCAACGTTCCGGCGTCATCGCACCAGCTGCTGTGGTGGAACTCCCTGAACCCGCGGTAGTAGCAGAGCTGGACCGAGAGTCCGCCCAGGCTGGCGGTCTCACTGAACATTTGGGCCTGGAGTTCCATGGCCGCGTCCCAGGTCGGTTCCCGGCTTGCAGTGGCGTCCATGGCAAAGAGCAGGCGACCCCGCTTGCCGGACGTCTTGACCGGTGTCTGCGCCACCTTGGCCAGGAATGCAGCGACATCGGTATGGTTGCCAGCCTTCACCGGTGTCTTGCGGTCACCGCTCATGCGTCAATTCCTGTTGGATTTTCTGTGATAATCAGCCTGACCAGCTTACAGTGATTCAAATGACGAAAAAACAAGTGGCCCACAAGCTCGTCGTCGCGACGTCCAGCAGCGCGCTCTTTGACCTGCGGGAAAGTGACGCCGTGTTTCGAGAGCAGGGGCTGCGCGCCTACGCCGAGTACCAGATTCAGCGGGAATCCGAGCCGCTTGCGCCGGGTGACGCGTTTCACCTGGTCCAGAAGCTGCTTCGGCTCAATGCCTTGCAGGACGAAGAGATTGTGGAGGTCATCCTGCTGTCGCGCAACAGCGCCGATACCGGGTTGCGCGTGTTCAATTCGATTCAGCATCATGGGCTGCCCATCATCCGCGCGGCGTTCACCGGGGGTGCGCCACCCTATCGATACATGTCGGCGTTTCGCTGTCACCTGTTCCTCTCCACCAATCCCGAGGACGTCCGTGAAGCGCTGGCGCGAGGCATGGCTGCCGCCAGTATCCTGTCCGGCGGCAAGACGGGACGCGACGACGATGTGCTGCGCATCGCGTTCGATGGCGATGCCGTCATCTTCTCCGACGAGGCGGAGCAGGTTTACCAGGCAGAAGGACTCGCGGAATTTGCGAGACGAGAGAGGGAGTCAGCGGACCAACCGCTCATGGGCGGCCCATTCAAGCCGTTTTTATTCGCCCTGCATCGCCTGCAGTCACAATTTGCCGAACAGGACGTCCACCCCATACGCACGGCTCTCGTGACGGCACGATCCGCGCCGGCGCATGAACGTGTGATCAAGACCTTGCGCGACTGGAATATCAGGCTGGACGAATCGCTCTTTCTCGGCGGGATGACGAAGGCCGAATTCCTGCTGGCGTTCGGCGCCGATGTTTTCTTCGACGACCAGGCGGAGCACTGTCGCCTGGCGAGCGAGTACGTCGCCACCGGGCATGTACCGCATGGCGTGACGAACCAGCAGGGCTGACGGGACGCGATCAGAAGAACGCGAATTTCACGCCGATCCCGCACAGTGCCGCGGCCAGCAGCGGGCGCAGGTATCGGTCGGGAATGAATCGGGCGAGCCGCGAGCCCGCCGAGACGGCGGGAATCGATCCGATCAGCAATGCGAGCAACAACGTGAGGTCGACATTGCCGAGCCAGAAGTGGCCGAGGCCTGCGACCAGGGTCAACGGGACGGCATGCGCGACGTCGGTACCGACCACATTCACGCTTTTGAGCCGCGGATAGAAGATCATCAGTAGCGCGGTTGCGATGGCGCCGGCGCCCACTGATGAGAGCGTGACGAATACGCCAAGCACAACGCCGAGCACCGGGGTCAGTGCCATGACGCGCTTGTCGGTGACGAAAGGGCTCTTCCGGGCCATCTGCGCAAGTCGCGACCGGAACAGGATCGCAACCGAAGTGAGAATCAGGGTTGTACCCAATGCGGTCGTGATGATGCCCGCGTAGTCGTCCGGCGAGTCGAAACCAAGGCGAAGGAGAATGATTGTGCCGGCGGCAGCAGGGAGGCTGCCCATCGCGAGCAACAACATCAGGTCCCAACGTACCGTCTTCTGGAGCGAATGGACGACGACGGCACTGCTTTTGGTCAGCGCGGCAAACAGCAGGTCGGTGCCAACAGCAATGTGAAGGGGAATGCCGAACGCGAGAAGCAGCGGCGTCATCAGCGATCCGCCACCGACGCCGGTCAGTCCGACGGCCAGGCCAACGCCGGCGCCGGCAAGAATGTAATACAGAAAATCCAAGTCGAAAGACCGGGCGGAGGTGTGTTCGGTTGTAAATCTAGGGGAAAGTAACTATTCTGGAAAAGAATATTTGTTGATATTTTTAGACGAATAGTGAATATTGATGACGAGGCATCTCATCTAGGTGAAACGCCATGAAGCTACAGCAACTGAGGTACATCTGGGAAGTTGCTCACCACGATCTGAACGTTTCCGCCACCGCACAAAGTCTTTATACGTCGCAACCGGGTATCAGTAAACAGATTCGGCTGCTCGAGGATGAACTCGGCGTCGAAGTATTCGCTCGCAGTGGCAAGCACCTGACGCATATAACACCCGCCGGCCAGACGATCATTGAACAGGCCGGCGAAATACTGCGCAAGGTGGACAGCATCAAACAGGTCGCGCAGGAATACAGTAACGAGAAGAAGGGAAGCCTCTCGATCGCGACGACCCACACACAAGCGCGCTACGCCTTGCCGCCGGTCATTGGCGAATTCATTGAAAGGTATCCCGATGTGTCGTTGCACATGCACCAGGGAAGCCCGAT
>JAGRIN010000282.1 GCA_020443245.1 Pseudomonadales bacterium | reverse complement strand
GCGATGATCGTCGGGGTTCGATGGTCCATCTGCCTCGCGACCATGTTGTGTTGTTTATGCAGCGCAATGAAGGTGGTCGCCGCGCCTGACGGAGAGCAGCTCTACACACAACACTGCGGCGTCTGCCACGACGCCCCTGGAGACGACCGCACCCCGCCGCGCGCGCAGCTGACGAGAACTGCTGCACCGGATATCTACCGGCAGATATCTGTCGGTACGATGGCGCCGATGGCGGCTATGCTCGGAGAGAGCGAGAAACGTGCGATCGCGCTCTACCTGAGTCCCGGGGAGGGCAGCCGGGGTCGTGCCAGTGACCCGGACGTCAACATGATCTGGGGCGAATCGTCTGCGGAACTGCCGATGGCTGGGCCGATGTGTAAAGCGCCGCCTTCACCCGTCGATCTTAAGGAATCGAACCAGTGGAATGGGTGGAGCCCGACAAAGGACAATGCGCGCTATCAACGGAGGCCGGGACTCAACGTCGACGATGTCCCGCGACTGAAGGTCAAATGGGCGTTTCGCTATCCGGGGTCAAAGAACGGCCAGGCGACTGTGATCGGCGACCGGCTATTCGTGACGTCGATGTCCGGTGCGATCTATGCGCTGAATGCAAAGACCGGCTGCGTCTATTGGCGGCATGACGCAGGTTGGCCCACGCGCACGAGCGTTTCCATTGGTCCAATCCTGACGTCCGAGGGCACCCGGCACGCACTCTACTACTCCGACTGGTCAAAGAGCGCGGTGGCAATCGATGCGGAGACGGGTACTGAAATCTGGCGGACGCGGATAGAGGATGCGACGGGTGTACAGATGACCGGGTCGCCCACACTCTGGAAGAACAAGTTGTTCGTCCCTATCTCGACCGGTAACGAAGCGTTTGCCGCCAATGACGACTACGAGTGCTGCAAGTTCATCGGCTCCGTCGTTGCACTCGATGCGACAACCGGCAAAATCCTGTGGAAAAGGTATACGACGGACCAACCCAACTTGCCTTACCGCAAAAACGCCAAGGGTCAGCAGATGTGGGGACCTGCAGGTGGTTCGATCTGGTCGGCGCCGACCGTGGATCCGGAACGTGGCCTCATTTACGTTGCAACTTCGAACTCGCACACCGATATGCCTCATGACGGCTCGGATGCTGTCATCGCGATCGACGTGGAGACCGGAAAGGTCGTATGGAAAAATCAGTTATGGAAGGACGACAACTACATTATCGGTTGCCCACGCGCCGCAAATTGTCCGAGGGACGTGGGTCCTGACTTTGCGTTGGGCGCATCGCCGATCCTGCATACGGCGCCTGATGGTCACCAGCTGATCCTGGCCGGACAAAAGTCCGGGATCTTGTGGGCGCTCGATCCGAACGACAGCGGCCGTGTCGTCTGGAAAACGCGGCTCTCACCCGGCAGCGCACTCGGCGGCATTGTCTTCGGTCCGGCCGCTGATGATACCCGGGTCTATGTTGGTATCTCGGACGTCATCACTCGTGAGGATGCGAGGCCTGGCCTCTATGCGCTCAACATTGCGGATGGCTCGCTCGTGTGGCGTGCCGATGCGCCTTCCTTGACGTGTCGATGGAAGAACAGGTTCTGTTTCCCGGGCGTTTCACAGGCGGTTACGACCATTCCGGGGGTGGTGTTCGCGGGTGCAATGAACGGGCGGTTCCGGGCCTATGACAGCGCAACCGGGAAAGTGATCTGGGAGCACGACACGGGCGGTACGCCGATGCGGTCGGTGCTGGGTGAGGACGTTTACGGTGGTGTCATGGATGGTGCGGGGCCGACGATCGCTGGCGGGATGGTCTACGTCACGTCGGGGTATGCGGGTCGCCAGAACGAGAAGTCCTGGGATATGCGCGGACGTCGCGGCAATGTTCTCATCGCGTATTCCGTCGACGGCGAGTAGCCAACGAGCAACAGGGGTGAAACTATGACGCGGTCTGATTTTCAGAGATGTACCCGACTATTTGGCAGACTCGTTGCAACAACCGGATTAATCCTGGGCGCCGATTTGGTGTCAGCCAGCGAACACCACGACGTGGTTTGGTCGTGTCCCGAGGGTTACGAAGTCAAGGCAGGGCTCAATCGAGACTTTCCGATCGATGGTATGAAGCGTGCGTTCATCGTTGTCCCGCCGACCCGGCAGTCTGGTCCGGCGCCGGTATGGGTGCCACTCTCTGGCACGGTCGAATCCGCGAACGCCAATCTCTACAGCGATCGTTCCGGTAACAACGCCGAACTTGCGAAGCACGGCTTCATGGTGATTGGACCGGTTCGCCAATGCGCGAACCAGGATCCGGATATCGGTTTCGCACCCTGCAACGGCCCCGGGAATGACGGGTGGAACTGGAAACCCTGGAACGACGGGCGCGCTGCCGGTGCCGACGGTGACAAGTGGAAGCAGGACCCTGGTCCCGACGCGCGATTCTTCAAAGCAATGGTTCAGTGCGTGGGCAGCCGATTCGCGCTCGACAAGGATCGGGTCTACATCGGCGGCATCTCGGCGGGCGGCACCGTCACGAATCGCGTATTGACCTTCAACGATGGGTTTTGGGCCGGCGGCATGCCGTTGTCCGGTGAGTGGTATGTCACAGGGGACGACGGTCGCGCGCTCAGTTTCAACGACGGCCGAGCACGTGTCGCGTCCGAGCCCGCGCGGATCTTCCAGGGACGTGTCGGACCCTATCCCCTGCGTCAGAATCTGCCTCCCTCGATCGTGATTACGATGTGGGGAGGCGAGAAGGACTTGTATGACTGCGGCCCACCGATCGGCCTGTGCGCCGATTATCGTCCGAGCACGCAAGCGGCCTCCAACTACTTCAGTTCCATCGACGGCGTCGTGCATGTGGCTTGCTCATCGAGCCATGGGCACCGATGGCCGGCAGTAAACCGGGATGCGTTCAACCTGTGGGCGCTCAAGACGCTCGCGTCACATCCTCGGGGAACGCCCGCCAATCAATTTTCGCTAACGAATCCGCCCGACGGCTATGCTTGTCGCCTGGGGCGATTTATCGATCACTACGACGGAGACCAGCCGTGACAGATATTGCACTTCCGCCGATTACCACTGATCTTGCTGAGGCGAAGCGTCATCTCAATGAGTTCGGGTTATGCCGACTCGGAGACGCACTGACGTCGGACCAACTGGACGCCGTGCGCTCGCGCCTGGAAGTGCAAGCGAATGCGGAAGTCAGGGAGGGGTGCTCATATCATGATGGCGGCAGCCCCGATGGGCGCAGCGCACCGAACCAGCGAATCTGGAACCTGATTAACAAAGGGGAGGTCTTTCGCGAGATCGCGTGCGCCAGCCATAGTCTGGAACTCGTCAAACACATGCTGGGACCCGATATCCTGTTGTCCTCGATGACCTGCAATATTGCACGGGACGGCGGCGTACCCATGGCACTGCACTCCGACCAGAACTATATCCCCGTGACAACGCCGTATCCGGCCGTGGTCGACATCGCGTGGATGGTCACGGACTTCACTGACGATAACGGTGGCACGCGCGTCGTGCCCGGCAGTCACAAGTGGGGCCGCTATCCCAACCCGGGTGAGCAGGTAGAAACCGTTGCGGCAACGGGACCGGCCGGAACCGCACTGATCTTCGACGGACGCCTGTGGCACGGAACCGGCGCCAACAAGACAAATGCGCCACGGTATGGGCTGTTCACGTATTACTGTCGTGCATTCATTCGGCAGCAGGAGAACTTCAGCCTCAGTCTCTCGCCCGACGTAATCCCGCTGTGCTCGCAGGAACTGCTCGCACTGCTGGGTTTTCAAGTGTGGCATACGCTGGGGATGATAGAAGGTACCTATCACGGAACGACCCACACGCGGCCGACGACATTTTCACGCGAGCTATCATAGGTTCACAGCACACGGAGTTTCTTGGATGTCATATCGAAACCTGGGAAGAACTGCGCTGAAAGTGGGGCCGTTAGCGGTCGGCACAGTCAATTTCGGCTGGACCACTGACGACAAGGACAGCTTTGAAATCATCAATAGCGCACTCGATCGTGGCCTGAACCTTATCGATACGTCGGACAACTATAATGCCGGCAAAACCGAGGAATTGCTCGGCCGCTACTTCGCCCAGGGTGGCCGGCGCGCCGACATCGTTCTCGCAAGCAAGTGCTATTCCGCGCCGTCTGACTTTGGATCCCCGGACCCCGCATTGCGATACGGCACATGGGCCGGACCCAATCAGCGCGGACTGTCGGCCAAGCACATTATCGAAGCGTGCAACGGAAGCCTGAAGCGAATGAATGTCGAGTACATCGATCTGTATCAGATGCACCACATTGATCGAGCTGCTCCTTTCGAGGAAATCTGGCAGGCGATGGAGA
>JAGRIN010000281.1 GCA_020443245.1 Pseudomonadales bacterium | reverse complement strand
CACGCCATTCGATAGTCCGAGCAACGTTTCCTTGCGAATCAGCCGCCCTTCCATGCCGGGCTTCAGTTCATTCAGCGTCATCGCCCGCAACGTGACGGCAAGCGCCTGGCATCCTGTGTTACCCGACTGCCCCGCCAGCACCGGCAGGAACGCCGCCAGCGCGACAACCTGCTGGATGGTCGACTCGAACAGGCCGACAACAGCGCCCGCGACAAACGCGGTAAGCAGGTTCAACTGGAGCCACGGGTGACGCAACGTGAGGCAGCGCGTCCAGGGTGTATTGAGGTGTTCCTCTTTCTCGACACCGACCATGCGGCCGGCCTGTGCCGTCAGTTCATATGTCTGTTGTTCGAACAACGCATAGCCGCGCACCATGCCAAGCAGCCGCCCCGCCCCGTCGCAGACCGGGTAAACCGGGTAGTGCCTGCGGACCACTGCCCGCATCGCGTCTTCCTGGTCGGTATCGGCATGGAAATAAAACGGTTCCGTCACCATGATGTCGCGGACGCGCATATCGTCGTCCGCAAACAGCAGTTCGCGCATTGCCACGACGCCTGCCAGGACGCCCTCGGCATCCACCACGTACGCATAGGAAAGTTGCTGGTCCTGTGCGTAAGGACGCAATGACTCCACAACATCGTGGATCGCATCATCGGGTGAAAACCGGGCGTCGACCGGCTCCATCAGTCGACCGACGCTGGATGCTTCATACAGCGAGTTTTGCTCCCACTGGGCGCCGAGCCTGGATTCGAACAGTGAAGACAAGTGCTCGGCCCGCTCGGACGGCAGGCAAGCCATGATCCGGAGCGCCATGGTGAGATCAAGACGACCGAGGACATTCGAGACGACAATTTCGGGTTCGCGCATCAGGAGCACAACCGCGTCCAACGGGGCGCGGCGACTGACTGCAATCGCAAGTTGCCTTAGGCGCTGCTCGTCCGGCAGCGATTCGCTGACTTCCGCTTCCATAAAGATTCCTTCGACGGCCCGGGAACGGGCGTCAATATCTTCGGCATCCGTGCCGCGAACGCAAGCGAAATTCGAGCGGACTCAGGCGCTCTTGCAGACAAACGTACAGAAGTGCGGTGACCGGAGCTGGCGATGCACCTCAACTTCGAAACCGCCCTGTGCCAGTACCCATAACCAGTCGTCGATCGTGAACTTGTTGTGCACGGTGAATAGCGGGATCAGTCTGGCCATCGCCGCCGCCCGCGAGGCCGGGTCCAGGTCTTCCGGCACCATGCGTTCGAGATAGGCAGTAAGTGGCGTTCGAATCCAGTCCTGCAACAGGAACCGCCCGCCGGGCGCCAGTACGCGCCTGACTTCTCGGAGCACAGAAACAGGATCCGGCAGGACATGGAGCACGGCGACCATGCTGACAAGATCCACACTATTATCGGCGGCCGGCAGTGGGGCCGTCGTCACGTCATGGAGGTGCAGGGCCGGTGAACCACCTTCGAATTCGAGCCCGGCGGCGTAATCCAGCATCGCCTGCGTAACGTCAGTTCCGACCAGGTTAGCGCCAGGAAAACGCCGGGACAGGTCACGCAGGTAGAGTCCGGGGCCACAGCCGATATCGAGGCATGTCGGCGTCCCCGGCAATCCCGGCCGCACATGCTCGTCGAAGTATGCCCAGAATACGTCGTCAAACCGGTCCGCATGAGACCGAATCATGCGTTCGACCAGTTCCTGGTCGGTTACATTGGCAATCTGTTGGTGGGTCGCCACGTTGTCTTACTCCTCGCTTTGTCGTTGGTATGATAGCGGGAGTTTCCCGCCAGGGCCCGATAGCCATGCGAATCGAATATACAGCCGATCACAGCCGAATCGACTGGAAAGCGCTCCGCCGCGAACTCATCGATGACGACTTTCATAACGGACGAACTGCCGGGCAATTGCAGCGTTCGTTCGAAAACAGCCAGGTGGCAGTCTACGCCATGATGGGAACGCGCTGCGTGGGCACGGCCCGGGCGTTGTCTGACGGTGTCTGGAACGCGTACGTCGTGGACGTCTGGACGCTCAGCGAATGCCGGGACCAGGGAGTCGGTAGCGAAATGATGAAGCGCATCATCGCCGCCTGCCCCGGCCAGCACATCTACCTGTTCACCGACGACGCGGTGCCCTTCTACCGCCGTCTCGGTTTCACGCCGCGCCCCCTGGGCCTGGAGCTCGTTTCAGGTGAGTGGCTGCAGAACGCGAGCCTGGACGATCCACACTGAATAGCCCCAAGTACCAGCGGATGGAAATCGGCTTCCACGTCGGGTTCTTGCGGGAAACGAGATACATGAGGCGCGAGCGGGTCCAGTCGCTGATCTCACGCTCGCGCGCAACCGCGCGGCTCAACCCGTCGAAGCGCTCGACGTACACGAGCTTCTGGTAGACCTTCTTGCGGCCAAGCTTTCGTGCAATACGACGACGATGATGTCGCACGCCGTGACGCAGGTCCGTGGTCACTTTGAATGATATGTGCCGGTGATCGCGGCTCGCCAGCACGTACAGGTAACAGGTATTCATGTGAGAGAGGTTACGCGCGTCGCGCGCGAGCCACTGCCGGAGGTTGGCGACACCAGGTGGCGGACATCTGCCGCCAATCCCGACAGTCATCATCTGCTATGATCATCATTGCGGTATCGAAGGAATGCGAATGGCAGTCATCTGGCAGCGGCGGCAAGGCGAACGCCGGTATGAGGTGCGTCGCGCCGGAAGATCAATTCGCCTGTACACCAACGGCGCCTTTCACTCCCAATACAATCCGTCACGGCCGTTTGCCGGCGCCGTGTGGGACATCCTCACGCTGCCAGCGCTGTATGCCGAACGCCTGCCACGCAGTGCGCTGATGCTTGGCGTCGGCGGCGGCGCTGTCATCCGCCAACTGCGAGAAGTCATGCCGTCGTTACCGGTGACGGGTGTGGAGCTGGACCCGGTCCACATCGAGGTTGCACGACGATTCTTCGGTTGTACCGGCGACGGGATCGAACTCGTGGAGCGTGACGCGGCCGCGTGGGTCAAGCAGTCCAGGCGGCGCTTCGATCTTGTGATCGACGATCTCTATCTCGACGGCGTCGGCGATCCGGAACGTCCTTGCGGACTCGACGATCACTTCTTCAATCGGCTCGTTCGGGCCACGGCTGCCGGCGGCGTCCTGGTGCAGAATTGCCTGTCGCCGGCGATCGCCCGCGAGACTCTCGCGCGCTATCGTTCGATGATCGTGCGCGATTTCGCCAGCGCCCTCCTGTTCACTGTCGATCACTACGAAAACGGCATATTGGCGTTGTACCGCAAACAACCCGGGTCCATTGCGGAAGGCACCAGGCGCGCTCTGCGACGAACCAGCGAGTCCGCTGTCCGGCTCGACACGAGACGCATCCATGTCGTAAAACTCGTGTGAACCGCAATTTCTGTCAAGCAGGCACGCGCCGACGCCCATACCATGGTTTTCCATGAACCCCGTCCAAAAAGCCAACTGGTACATTGAAAGCTTCCTCTCGAGCGAACTTTCGCTCGAGCGCATTGCGCGCGCCTCGTGCGTGACACCGTTTCACCTCACTCGTGCGTTCGGCCAGGCGACCGGCCGGTCTGTAATGAAGTTTGTGCGCCAGCGTCGACTGACCGTGGCCGCACATCGTCTCGCGAGCGGCGGCCGAACGGTGATGGAGATCGCGCTTGACGCGCAGTACCTCTCGCACGAGGCCTTCTCGCGCGCTTTTCGTGAACAGTTCGGGGTCACGCCGGATCACGTCCGGCGGCAAGGCACAACCAAGGGACTTCAACTCACGGAGGCATGCATCATGAGCGAATCCAACAGACAGGTCAGCGCTCCCCGAATGATCGACCACCCCGAAATGCTGATGGCAGGTATCGTCAGGTCATACAGCTACGAATCCAGCGCCGCGATACCCGCGCAATGGAATGAATTCAACGAAATGGAAACCTCAGTCGCCGGTTTCGTTGGCGATGCAGCGTATGGCGTCATCTACAACGACGACAGTGAGGGTAACTTCCAGTACCTTACTGCGATGGAAGTGCAAAACTACGATGGCGTTGGTGAGCGCTATGCGCGGCTGCGAATTCCAGCACGGCGCTATGCAGTGTTTTCAAGCGATGTGCATGTCTCGGGCCTGAAGGCCGTCATGCACGACATCTGGTCGAACTGGCTGCCGGGTTCCGGTCATGCGGTCGCGGATGCACCGATGCTCGAGGTTTATGGGTCATCGTTCAACCCACAGACGGGCATGGGCGGCTTCGAGATCTGGCTGCCGCTCGCAAGTTGAGCCGGGAGAGCCCGCCGGCGGCATTGCCGCCGGCAGACTGGTCTAGGCAGCGATTTTTTTTCGGCCAATCAAACCGGCAAGTCCGAGACAGAGTAGAGCCAACGAACCTGGCTCAGGAACGGGGTTGTTGTCCTGCACGCCAACCGCCGCGCTGAAGTGATCGATACCGGCGTAAAAGTCGAGGCCGCTC
>JAGRIN010000280.1 GCA_020443245.1 Pseudomonadales bacterium | reverse complement strand
ACGTTCGCGATGAGCGGCGTCAGTGAGGGGTTGTCGCGCCGTACCTTGAGGAGGTTGGTACCGTCCGCGGGCCGCAAGCTCTCCTGATAGTATTCGATGGCTTGGTCGGTGGGACCGACGAAGGTCACTTGTCCCTTATCGAGTACCAGCGTACGCGAACAGATCGTGCGCACCGCTTCCATGTTGTGACTCACGAACAACACGGTGTGCCCGCCGCGCGTGTAATCGAGGATTGTGCGACTCGACTTGCGCTGGAACTCGACATCACCGACGGCGAGAACTTCGTCCAAGATCAGGATCTCGGGGCGCAGGTGGGCAGCGATGGCGAATCCCAGGCGGACGCGCATCCCCGATGAATAGCGCTTTACCGGCATTTCCATGAATTCTTGGATGCCGGCATACTCGACGATCGAATCATAGACGCGGTCGATTTCCCGACGCGTCATGCCGAGAATGGCGCCATTGAGATAGGTGTTTTCGCGACCGTTCAGCTCCGGGTGAAACCCCGTGCCCACTTCCAACAGGGCTCCGACCCGTCCGACCATGCGGGCGTGCCCGCGGGTCGGCGGGCTGACTCGGGACAGGATCTTGAGGAGGGTCGATTTGCCTGCACCGTTGCGCCCGATGATGCCGAATACCTCGCCTTCGACCACCTCGAAGCCGACATCGCGCAACGCCCAATGTTCATTGGAACCGTCGCGCTTTCCGGTGTAAGTGCGACGCCGTCCCAAGCGCTTGATCTGATCCGTAAGTGTCTCGCGGAGATCACCGGAAATTGTCGGCCCCAATCGATAGACCTTGGCCAGGTTTTCGGCGCTGACGACAGTATTGGACATGGGCAGTCAGTCTCAATCCGGATCCGGAGGTATCAGGCGACGTCCGCGAATAAGGCCTCGGTGCGCACGAAATAGCGTAGACCGAAAACCAGCACGGCAACGCCGACCGAAGTCGATACCGCCCAGCCTGCCCAATCGATCGGTTGGCCGGTCATGATGTCACGGAAGGTCGTGAGCGGCCCGCTGATCGGATTGAGGTAGAGCAGGACGCCCCAGGGGTCGAGTCGGGTGGCGAGCGGTTGCTCCCACCAGATCACGGGCGTGACGAAGAAACCGACCTGTACGCAGTAGGGGACGACGAAGCGCACATCACGATAGGTCACCATCAGCGCCGACAGCCATAGACCGAGCCCCAAAGTGGTGATGGCGGTTCCAATTAGCACGAGTGGCAGAAGTAGCAGCCTGGAATCGGGTACGACACCCATGGTCACAGTGACCACGAGGTATACGACGAAAGCGACAGCGAAATCCACCATCGCCGTACTCGTCGCGGCAAGCGGGAGGAGAAGCCGGGGAAAGTATGCCTTTCTAACGATCGCGGCATTTGCTACCAGACTGTTGGCGCTGCTGGTGAGCGCCGCTGCGAAGAAAGACCATACGATCTGCGCCGCCAGGTAGCCAACCGCGTAGGGCACGCCCGGTATATAGGTATCCTCGAGACCCAGGCCTTTGCCGAAGATTAAGGTCATCACCACCATCATCATCACAGGCTGGACAATAGCCCAGGCGACGCCGAACAAGGTCTGCTTGTAGCGCACCTGTACGTCGCGTACCGCGAACATCCACAGCAGATCGCGATATGCCCACAGTTCGGCCCAATCCGGGGTAAGGTGGCTCGATAGCGGGCGAATGTCGACCGCGACGAGTGCGCGTCGCGGGGTGGTCATAGTTTCGCGTTCGTCTTTGTGATGCACAGTGCCCGATACGCGGCGCTCTTCTCCGCCCACCCGAATCGTCGTTCGACCAGCATACGCGCACGCTCGGCCATGGCCTGGACACGCTCTGGCTGATCCAAAAACTCGCATATCGCAGCGGCAAGGGTATCGGCATCGCCGGCCGGGACGATGCGCCCGGTCCGATCGTTGTCGATCAGCTCCTCGACTCCACACACGGCTGTGGCGATGACGGGTTTGCCCAGCGCGCAGGCTTCGAGCAGGGTCACGGCAAATCCCTCGTTGCGCGATGGCAGAACGAAAAATCGAGCCCCCTCGATCACGGCCAGAGCCTCGGCATGGCGGAGATCCTCGTACAAGTGGACACGGTTCTGCAGTCCGGCCTCGCGAACCTGCGCCAGGATGCTGTGGTAGGTTTCGCCGTGTCGACCGGCTATGACGAGATCGATGTCGGGGTAACGTTCGGCGACGATGCTGAATGCCTGTACCAGGACGTCGTGAGCCTTCTTGTGTTCGAATGTGGCGACATTGGCGATGTAATCGCGTCCGCCGAGGTCGCCTGGGGCCGGCCGCGCCACGCCGTGGCGATGGAGGTCGGCCGAGACGCCATTGTGGATCGTCACGACGGAGTCTGCGGCGAGATTGAACAGAGCTTCCGTCTCGGTGGCCAAACCTTTTGAGCATGCGACCACGGCATCCGCCCCGCGCAACAGTACGCGCCATAGGGTGCGCACCGGCAACGAGCCGCGGGCGGCATCACGGATGTCGCGACCGTGAAGCGAAAGCATCAGGTGGCCGCGAAAGAGTCCCAGTCTGCGCAGCATCAACCAGTTGAGTGCGGACAGATTGGGATAATGGACGTTGACGACGGTGATGCGAAATCGCCGGAGAAAGGCGGCCAGGCGCAGCAACGTGAATGGCAACTCGATCAGGTAATTGAGGCACCCTATTACCGGCCTGCGCGTCGTCCATGGGGCCGGCGTCCACAAGCGCAGTACATCGAGGCCTTGAAAGATTGATTGCCCGACCCGATACCGACGCCAGACATTCTCGGCAATATAGGGGCGATATTGCCCGTCGCTGGCCATCTCTCGCGCCAGGTTAAGGACGACCTGATTGACGCCACCCGCAATTTCTACCGCCCAAGGCAGCGAGAAGAGCCAGCCTTCGGCGTTGCAAGGCTGCGAAAGCCCGATCGTATCGGCAGCTTGCTTGCTATCCATCCAGGTCCGCCCGTCTTACGGATCGGTGGCCGGGCCGTGGTCAACAGACCGGCTGGGTATTTGCGAGCATGCGCGCCGGACGGGCGTCGCCATTCCGCTCACGGCCAGACGCAACCCATCCCCGTGGTCAGGCATAATCCGGGCAACCGCGTGGAATCCACTGGCCGGGCACGCTGGCATCAGCACCGCGCCATCGTGCGTCGCCCGGTCGGCGCGCGACGCCGGGTACCATGGGCGGCGCGCCGAGAAACTGCGCGATGCTTCATGCACGAAGGAATCACGTGACCGCTCGCAACCTTGGCGCCGGCAGGTACGGATCCGCTCAAGGCAACACGATTCTCGGACGCTGTACCTACAACAGCCACTCCTACGTTCCCCAGGACCATGCCGGATTCTCTCGTCGCCACCAATAGATCTGCGGCTGCTCATGGTCAATACTTGAGCAGACAAGTGCAAGGTGATATTTGGCATTCTGCCGAGCGGCACCAGTCCGTGGGAAAGGCTCTGTCGCGGAAGCCGGTGTGACAGAGCTTCCGTTCGACCAGCCCTGGGCACGGCGTACAATTCGCTCGCGGAGTCCCTGCTGTCACTTTTGCCGATACGATGCAGTGCGGACGGCAGCCAGGTGGTCCCGGCACGTTGGAACGCGACGCCCCGGGGCGGGGGTGCCCGCTAACGAGTCGATCGGGGACTAGCGGGTGCGCTTAGCCAGTATCGTCGTGTGTACCTTCAACCGGGCCGACGCGTTGACAATGACCGTCCGGAGCCTGTGCGAACAGATGCTTCCGGCCGACTGGGACGTCGAAGTTCTGGTCGTCGACAACAACTCGAATGACGATACCCGCGCCGTGGTCGAGCGATGCGGGCGCGACTACGACGGCAGGCTGCGCTACCTTTTCGAACCGCGCCAAGGTAAGTCGCACGCGCTCAACAGCGGCCTGGCTGCGGCCCGCGGCGAACTCTTCCTGATTACCGACGATGACTGTGTCGCGGACCCGGACTGGTTGCTGCAGATGATTGCCGCCTTCTCAGACTACCCGTCCGCCGTGCTCATCGGCGGTCGAGTCGACCTCTACGATCCGGCGGACCGCGCTGTCACGGTCCGTACGTTCGACCAAGTCATTGCCTTCGACTCCAGCGCACAGGTGTTCCACCTCGTCCCTGGGTGCAATTTCGCAATGCGGCGCGCTGCATGGGAGGCGGTCGGGCCGTTCGATCCGCACCTCGGTCCCGGGTCGCCGCGCGGGTTGGTGGCCGAGGATACGGATTTCCTGTACCGCGCACTGCGAGGCGGGCTGGAAATGTATTACTGCCCCCGCCCTCGCGTGCGGCATGCCCATGGCCGACGGAGTGATGAGCAGGTTGCCAAGCTGCACCGGACTTACCTGCGTGGTCGCGGCGCGTTTTATTGCAAGCACCTCTTGCGTGGCGACGGGGTCGTGCTCCGGATGCTCTATTGGGAGGTCAGGCGGTCCGTTCACATCATCGTCGACGAACCCGTGCGGCGGCGTACGCAATTTCGGTCCCTGGTCGA
>JAGRIN010000279.1 GCA_020443245.1 Pseudomonadales bacterium | reverse complement strand
GGTCTCGGTCACCGGTGCGTCCGGACTTTCCGACGCCCGCAGGCCGACGGTAATACCCCGCGTGGCCGCCCACGCAGGCTGCAGGCAAGCGAACACGCATGCCACAACGAGCACTTCGATCCGGAGAATTCGACCCATCCCACTATCTTGCCGCAAACCCTGCTACCTTTTCCAGCTTCGCGCCCTGCCTGCTAGTATAGGCTTTTGTCCCCCGCTCAAGGATGGTCCTGCCGTATGAAAGCATCCCTCGCCCTGGTCGCCACGCTGCTGCTGGCCACCGTCTCACCGGCACAAGCTGACGACAGCCCCATGACCCGCGGCGTAATCGAGGCCACCGGGCTGGGCACCGTCGATATGTCCAGGGTGAAGAACCGTATTCAGGCGAAATTGCTTGCAAAACGAGCAGCCACGGTCGATGCCCAGCGCAATCTGCTCGAAATGATTGAGGGCGTTCGCGTCACATCCGGTACGACCGTCAAGGACGCCCAGCTTGAGAGCGACCTGGTCGCCAACCGGGTCAAGGGCCTGCTCCAGGGCGCGTTCATCGTCAAGGAGGACGTGTCCGAGGATGGGGGCGATTTCCTGGCGGAGGTCACGCTGGGCGTTTGCCTCAATGCGGACGACCCGGCTTGCCAGGCGAAGCCGACATTGGCGCAGATCGTCTATCCTACCCTGAAGAAGACGGGGGCCGAGGACAGGTTCGAAGCCCCTGCGACCACAGATACCATGCCGAGCAAGGCTACCGGGCTGATCGTCGATGCGACCGGTATCGACTTCGAGCCCTTTTTCGATGTCAGGCTCGTGACCAGCCAGGGCAAGGAAGTCTACGGACCTGGCAACTTCGACATCAATGCCGGCGACGACTGGCTACATTGGTCCAGGTCTGTGGACGCCGCGCGCGACAAATCCAGTGTCGTGGGCGACAGCCCGCTCGTCGTGACAGCGCAATCTTTGAAAGACGATACCCGGGTGGTGCTGGCCAATGATGATGCAGCCACAATCTTCCGGGCGAACCTTGAAAACGATGACTTTCTCAGGAAAGGCAAGGTGATCTTCGTCGTCAAGTGACGTCGCCGGGGGACAGCGTGGTGAAAAAGAACGACTCGCACCGAAGGCAAAGATCCGCCGCGATACTAATCCTCGCTGCCACAGTCCTGTGGCAGCCCGCCGCGTGGCCGGAGGAAGACCCTTTCGATCGTCTCGACAATTTGCTCGACGACAACTTCGACACGATCGACGCCACGCTCGAGGAACGCTACCGGAAGATTGACGCGGCGATGGAGAGCGCCTACCAGGCACTTGGAAAGAAAGTCGAGGCGACGTGGGGCAAGGACGACGTCGAACTGCCGTCCAGGAAAGCCTGGGTGGACTACTCCACCGACATGCAGACGCGGCGAATCATGGATTTCGAGACAGGTACCCTGACCATTGAGCATGTCATCGACATCACCGAGGGCGCCGACGAGATCATTGCCGAACTTGCGAAGGCGGCACGTGAAGCGAGCACCGACACCGAATCCGATCTCGCCGGCAAGGACCAGGCAATGACAATGGCGCGAGAAACGCTTGCACGCGAAGGGATCGAACTGCCGCCACCATCGCCCGAACGCGACACGCCGGTGCTCGCCAACGTCGCTGACGCCCCGCCCCCGGCGGAAATCAGGGTCGCGGTCGACAACGCCATGAAGCAAGGCACGACGCAGAAAAAGATTACGATAAAGGTGCCGTTTCGTCCCGGCTACGCCAATACGCTCGCCGAGCGATACATTGGCGATGTGTCGGAGCAGGCGGAGAAAGAGGACCTTCCCCCTTCTCTCATTCTTGCCGTGATGGAAACGGAGTCTTCATTCAACCCACGTGCAACATCGGGCGTGCCGGCCTATGGCCTGATGCAACTCGTGCCGAGCTCCGGCGCAATGGACGCCTACGAATACTTGTTCGGCGAGAAGCAACTGGTCGATCCCGAATATCTCTACCAGCCTTCGCAGAATGTCGAACTCGGCGCCGCCTACCTCTCCATTCTCGACAATCGTTACCTGCGCGCGATCAACGACCCCGAAAGTCGCGAACTTTGCGCGATCGCCGCCTACAACACGGGCGCAGGCAATGTCGCTCGCTCCTTCACGGGTACGACAAACGTCCGCGAAGCCGCAGGTATCATCAACAGTATGTCTCCCGCGGAGGTATACAATCACTTGCGGGAGAACCTACCCTACGAAGAAACCAGGAACTACGTACTCAAAGTGACTGAGGCAAAGAAGAAGTATTCCGCCTACGACGGAGGCCGCTAATGATGCTCGCAACCCGAATCCGCAACACGATCTGCCTCGCGCTCATCGCTTGTGCCTGTTCCATGACGGCATTTTCGAAGGAGGTGATCAAGGAAACCGCATCCGGCGGCGTCAACTGGAGCCAGGGCATCGTCTTCGCGCAAGGCTACGGCACGGCGAAGGAAGGTCTTTCAGCCGCCCAGACCCGAATCCTCGCGAGACGTGCTGCGATTGTCGACGCCCAACGTAACCTGCTCGAAATCACCAAGGGGGTTCGAATCACCTCGGCGCTCAGTACGGGCCAAGCCATGAAGGACAGCATTGAAGTCGCCACACGTGTCGAGGGGATCATCAAGGGCGCACAGCCCATCAAGGAAAACTTCCAGAATGACGTCTACACAGTCACGATGGCGATGCCCATATCGGGCGAATTCCTGAAAGTGACCTGGCCCGGCCAGGCCGATGCGTCAGCTTCGGCATGGGAGATCATATCGCGAGGCAGCATCACGGCACGTTTGCGCCCCTTGATGATCGTTGGTGACAAGGTTGTGGATTTCTTTATTCCCAAAGCCTATGCGTCTGACGGCTTCGTCATCCGCACGAAAGAAGAAGCCGACGCGTACAAACGCCTGCTGGAGTGGATGGGTAAATCGCCGGACGCCAGCGTGGACCAAGCGCTGGGAACAGCCATCATGAATTTCGAGAGCAGCAACCAGTATTCGGGCCTGCTGATCGACGCGAGCGCAGTCAAAGGATTTGAACTTGCAACAATACCCAACATTCGTGACGTGGACGGCAACGTGATCTACCCGAGCGCCGACACGAGCTACGACGACATCGTGAACAAGCGGGGCGTAACCTACGACTTCGACCTGCAGGACGCAATCCGCAACAAGCGAGTCGCCCGAACGCCTTTCACCATCGATGCGCTCAGCACCTACAAGAACCTGTCCTCAGATCTCGTCATCTCAAAAGAAGACGCAGAAAGAGTCAGGAGCAGTGCCAGCACCGTCGACGCGATGAACAAGGCGGGTGTCCTCATCGTCGTCGCGATCTGACCCCATGCGGATAGCCGGCCCTCTCCTCATCCTGCTTTTCGCGTTGCCGGCCCTTGCCGAGGTCGACGAGGCTGCGTTTTCATCACCTCGTCGCGCGATCATCGAAGCGCAGAAATTCGTCGACGACGGCAATTCGAAAGCCGCGACCGAATTGCTGACGTCGGCAGCAGCAAAGTTTCCCCGTGACACGTCGATCATGCTCGCACTGGGCGACCAGCAGTTCGAGCTCGCACGTTTCGGTGAGGCGGCGAGCTGGTACCACCGGGTACTGGACATCAAGGATGTCGAAGCCGCCCGAACGCGCCTCAGGGAGATCGATGAGAAATACGAGAAGTGGGCGTCGTCAGTGAATATCGCCGTCATCACCATGCAAAAGAACACCGATGCGGGAAACTTTGAAACGACCATCGACATCGCGGACAAGGCCATCGCGAAATTTCCCGAACGCGCGATTCTCTACAACGCCAAGGGTGAAGCGCAGTACAGGAAGGGCGATCTCGATGCGGCTGAAGCCTCTTTCCGGCGCTCGCTGCAGATCGACCCGTTCAACGCCGAGGCGAGAAAATACATCGAAGACATTCGCACGACTGAACAGGCGCAGACGAGCGAAGAACTGGCGGAGTGGATCAGCATTGCGAAGGACAAGGTCGGCGACTTCATCGTCACCTTCCTCGCACTCTTCGCTGCATTCCTTGTCAATTCACTGATCGCGCCCGTCGTACTGCGTATCAAACTGAACAGCGCTCGGCGTGCGTTTGAGCGCGGCCAGTACGATGAGTTCACCGACCTGATCGAGGGGCTGCTCGACGAGGAAAACTTCGCCCCCCTGCGGAACAACTTCAGGTTCATGCTTACCCACAAGAGCTTCGATGAGTCCCGGGAAATCCTGAACAAGTACGTGAATACCCTGGAACGCCTGCCGACTTTGATGAGGATCCTGGAGCGTGAGCATGAGAAGCTCTCTGAAGCGAGCTAGTCTCCTGCTGCTGCTCCTGGCTGCAGCGTGCAGCAGTCAACCGCGCGACGAACCGGCGACGCCTGCTGTCGTTACGTTCGAGCGCAATGCGGCGAATGCACTCAGGCTGGCGCGCTACGATGACGCAAAGGCTGCGCTCACGACTGCGCTCGCTCACTATGAAGCGATCGACGACCTTCCCGGCCAATGGCGGATTCACCTGAT
>JAGRIN010000026.1 GCA_020443245.1 Pseudomonadales bacterium | reverse complement strand
CCTCTCGCTGCTGTTCAAGGTCATGAAGGCGCGTGGGACACACGAAGGTTGCATCGAACAGACGACGCGTTTGTTCCGCACACAATTGTTCGGCGGTGCACAGATGCGCCTCGATGACGCAGGGCGTATCCGGATGGATGAATTGGAACTCGACCCGGAGGTCCAATCGGCGGTCAAGGCGAAGTGGAACGACGTGACGACCGAAAACCTGAATGAACTCACGGATTTTGCCGGCTATCGCGAGGCGTTCCTGCAGATGCACGGCTTCGAGTTCGAGGGCGTGGACTATGATGCCGACGTCGAACCGGACGTGAAGATGGAACTCGCCAATGGATGAAGTGCTCTGGAACGCCCCTTTCATGAAGGCCTGCCGGGGCGAGGCCACGGACTACACGCCGGTATGGCTCAATCGGCAGGCGGGTCGGTACATGAAGGAATACCATGCCGTGAAGGGGTCTACGCCGAGCCTCGACTTCTTCAAGACGCCACATCTCGCGGCGCAGGTCACCTGCGATGCGCAGCGTATCCTCGGCGTGGATGCCGCGATCATGTTCGCGGACTTGTTGCCGATCCTGGAACCGATGGGCCTCCGGCTCGACTACCTGCCGGGCGTCGGCCCCAATATCGACAATCCGGTGCGAACGAGCGCGGATGTCGATGCGATCAAAGTGACATTATCGTCTGAATCCATGCCCTACATCGGGGAAGTGATCGGTCTCATTCGTGCGGAATTACCGGCCGACGTTCCGCTCATCGGCTTTGGCGGCGCGCCGTTCACGCTTGCCTCCTACGCGATCGAAGGCAAGGGGTCGCGAAACTACGTCCATGTCAAACGCATGATGTACGGCGATTCCGGCGCCTGGAACGAACTGATGACGCGCATCACGGATTGCGCGATCGATTACGTGAACTACCAGATTGATGCCGGCGTGCAGGCGGTCCAGCTTTTCGACAGTTGGGTCGGCTGCCTCTCGGTGCCCGATTACCGGGAATATGTGTACCCACACATGCGTCGTCTCATGTCAAAGGTGATGGGCCGGGTGCCAATCATTCACTTTGGTACAGGCAACCCTGCATTGACCGGCCTCATGGTCGATGCCGGTGGCGATGTGCTCGCGCTCGACTGGCGTGCACCGCTTGTCGAGACCTGGAACCAGACGGGCGTGACTGCGGTGCAGGGCAACCTCGATCCGATCGTTTTGTGTGCCGACCGTGCGTCAGTCATCGAGAAGGCGACGGCGCTGCTTGACGAGGTCGGGGGCCGCCCCGGACACATCTTCAACCTTGGCCACGGCATCATCCCCGAAACACCGGTCGACAACGTCAAGGCGCTTGTCGACACGGTCCACGAGCATCGCGGCAGGCGCTAGGCGAGCGGTTTCTCGAAGAGTTTCGAGTTGCGCTGCCAGTTGTAGAGATTGCGGCGCTTCTCGGGCAGCGCGTCGACATCGATTTGCCGGAAGCCGCGTTCAGTGAACCAGTGGGCGGTATGTGTGGTCAGCGCAAAGAGACTTGTCATTTTCAGGGACTTCGCCCGCGCCTCAATCGCGGCGAGCAGCGCTTCTCCCCGATCGCCGTCGCGGTAGTCGGGATGGGTTGCGAGGCAGGCCAGTTCGCCCTTGTCCCCGAACGGGTAGAGTGCGGCGCAACTGATGATCATGCCGTCCCGCACGATTACGATGAAATGCTCGATCTCTGCTTCGAGTAGTTCGCGAGGACGCTTCACCAGGATGCCCTGCGCCTCAAGTGGTGCGATCAGTTCGATGATGCCCGCCACGTCCTCGGATGTTGCCGACCGGATCTGCTCGTAGCTTGTCCGGGATATCTGCGTGCCGGCGCCGTCGCGCGTGAACAGTTCTTCGAGCAGTGCACCGTCGCGGTTGAACGTGATGAGGTGGCAACGACTGACGCCGCGTTGAGCCGCACGCTTGGCCTGCGCCGCCGGCGACAGTCGGTCGACATCGTCCGGTACCTCGCTCATCGGCATCTCGGTCAAAAGGTTTCCGTCCGCGTCCAGCAGGCCCTCTTCATCGATCAGGTAAATGAGCTTGTCCGCGATCAGCGCGGCCGCGACCTCGCTCGCGACTTCGACGGAATTGACGTTGAAGATCTCGCCGGATGGTGAATAGCCGAGCGAGGAAACGAGCACGATCGCACCGGCGGCGAGTTGGCCCGCGATCGCCTTGGCGTGAACCTTCCTGACTTCGCCAGTGTGCTGGAAGTCGACGCCGTCCCGAACCCCGTAGGGTTTGGCACGAATGAAATTGCCGGATGTCACGACAATCTCGGCACCGTGTTGCGGGGAATTGACGAGTCCCAGCGACAGTCGTGATTCGATGTCGGAACGAATCTTGCCGATGGCCTGTTGTATGCCGGGCAACGACTCGGCGGTAGTGACGCGGACACCGTCGACGAAGCGGGTTTCGATCCCGAGAGCGTCCAGGTGCTGGTCAATCTGGACCGTCGCGCCGAACACCACGACGAGCCTGACGCCCAGGCTGTTCAGGAGCACCATGTCGCCAATGATGTTCGTCAGGTTGTCGGAGAGGAGTGCCTCGCCGCTGACATGGAGAACGAATGTCCTTCCGCGATGCGCGTTGATGTAAGGCGTCGATTCGCGAAACCACTTTACGTAGGGCGCGTTGTCGCTCATGGCGCGAGACAGTGCTTCTCGATAAGGCCCCGCAGTATATCAATAGTTGGAGCGAGCTGTTTCGTCTCGATGAACTCGTTGGGCTGGTGGGCCTGGTCGATCGAGCCGGGTCCCATGACGATGGTCTCGAGACCGAGATCGGTCAAAAACGGCGCCTCGGTGGCGAAGGCGACCGACTTTGATGCGATACCAGACAGCGCCGTCGCCTCTGCGGCGAGTGTCGTGCCGCTCGATTCGAACGGGGCGACATGGGGATGGAGCAATGATAGCGTGAGGTCGAGGCCAAGATTGTCTAGCCGGTGCGCCAGCCTGTCTTCCAACTCCGACTTGATGATGTCGTTGTCCATACCGGGCAGCACGCGAAGATCGAAGGACAAATCGACGTGGTCGCAGATGCGGTTCGGATTGTCGCCGCCATGGATGCAACCCAGGTTCAGGGTCGGGTAGTCGACCTCGAACGCGGGATGTTGGTACGTCTTGCGAAGTCCGTCGCGAAAGTCGCAGATCTCATCCAGGATTCGCGCCGTGCCGTCGAGTGCATTGCGGCCGAGCGCCGGATTGGACGAGTGGCCCGAACTGCCTTTGGCGACCAGGGACAACATCATGATGCCCTTGTGCTGGGTGACCGGAGCCAGCTCTGTCGGTTCCCCGATTACGGCGAACCGGGCGCCGGCAAGATCGTCTGCGGCGAGGGCGCGTGCGCCGCTCATCGAAGATTCTTCGTCGGCTGTCGCGAGAATCGTCAGGGGATGGGTGAGCCCCTGGTCCGCGTATGGCCTCGCGGCTTCGATGGCAAGCGCGATGAAGCTTTTCATGTCGCAGGTCCCGAGCCCATACCACTTGTCGCCGATCTCGGTCAGTTGAAAGGGGTCAGTCCGCCACAGCCCCTCGTCCATCGGGACGGTATCGGTATGCCCCGAAAGCACGAGGCCCCCTGTGCCGCTGCCGAGCGTCGCAACGAGGTTCGACTTGCCTTCACGACCCGGAACCTGCGTGATTTTCACGTCGAAGCCGAGTGAATCGAGCCACTCCGCGACCAGGTCAACGACCGGCTGGTTAGAGAGGTCGTATTGGGGCAGGGTGGAACTGATCGAGGGAGCGGCGATCAATCGCTCGATCATCTCCCTCAGTGCTGGTGGTTTTGGCATGGAATTCTCCGCAGGCCGACAAGTGTAGCAAGATTTCAGTTGGGCGGCCGACAAGGGAAAACGGGCCTGAAAACGTGTAAGCTGGCGTCCTGACCCGAACTGGTTTTTCCCCGAGGAGGGGGCGCGATGAGCGTTCACGAGGTCAGCGCCAAGAAGCCCGACATTACCCTGAACCTGCGCACGGTCCTGAACGACCTGGTGGCGGACGGTCGCCTGTCGACCAGTGATGCCGACGCGCTCTCGCTCAAATCCCGGCGTCGCGACCAGTTGGAATGGAACCCGCTTGAACTGGTCGCCGAGGAAGAGCCCGAAGACCAGAAAAATCCCGGCGTCACGCTGACGCTCGATGCGCTCACACGGTGGCTGTGCGAGCGGGCAAAGCAGCCGTATCGTCGTATCGACCCGCTCAAGATTGACGCGCAGGTCGTGACCAAGGTCATGTCCCACGAGTTTGCGAAGCGACACCAGATCCTGGCGCTCGAAGTGAAAGACGACGAGGTCGTGATTGCGAGTGCGCAACCGTGGGTATCCGGTTGGGAAGCGACCATCGGCCAATCGCAACCGGGCAAGGTGCTGACGCGTGTCATCGCGAATCCGGCAGATATTCGCCGGTACACGATGGAGTTCTACCAGATGGCGCGGTCGGTGAGCCGCGCGCAGGCACAAGGCATCAATGCGAGTTCGCTCACCAACCTCGAAGCGATGCTGGAGCTCGGCCAGCTGGAGTCGATGGAGGCGAACGACGCGCACGTCGTCAATATCGTCGACTGGCTGCTGCACTATGCGTTTACCCAGCGCGCCAGTGACATCCATCTCGAGCCGCGACGCGAGAAGGGTCGCGTCCGCTTTCGTATCGATGGCGTGCTTCACCTGGTGTACGAGCTGCCGGCGCCGGTGATGACCGCAGTCACCAGCCGTCTCAAGACCCTGGGTCGAATGGATGTCGCAGAGAAACGCCGGCCGCAGGACGGGCGCCTCAAGACGAAGAGCGTGGATGGCCATGAGGTGGAACTGCGTCTGTCGACCTTGCCGACTGCATTCGGTGAGAAGATGGTCATGCGGATCTTCGACCCCGACATCCTGCTGAAGAGCTTCGAGCAGCTTGGCCTGGCCGACGACGATTACGAACGCTGGGTGTCGATGGTGAAAAACCCCAACGGCATCGTGCTGGTGACAGGCCCGACGGGTTCGGGCAAGACGACGACACTTTATTCGAGCCTGAAGCAACTGGCCACGCCTGAGGTCAATGTCTGCACCATCGAAGATCCGATCGAGATGGTGGAGCCCAGTTTCAACCAGATGCAGGTTCAGCAGAACATCAGCCTGAACTTTGCCGACGGCGTTCGTGCACTGCTTCGGCAGGACCCGGACATCATCATGGTCGGCGAGATTCGTGATCTCGAGACGGCGGAAATGGCGATCCAGGCGGCGCTGACCGGCCACCTTGTAATCTCGACGCTGCACACCAACGACGCCCCGTCCGCTATCACACGCCTTCTTGAACTGGGCGTTGCACCTTACCTCATCAAGGCGACGGTGCTCGGGATCATGGCGCAGCGGCTGGTGCGCACGCTGTGCGACAAGTGCAAGTCGTTAGGCGATACCGACCCGGACGGCTGGCGGATCCTGACGACGCCCTGGAAGATGAACATGCCGCGTCGCCTATACCACACAGTCGGCTGCCTCGAGTGCAGGGAAACCGGTTTTCGCGGTCGTGAGGGCATCTATGAAGTGCTGCCCATGACAGACACCATCAAGGGTCTTGTCCACGATACGACGGATATCGGCAAGATCCGACTTGCCGGCATGAAGGAAGGGATGAAAACGCTGCGTCTTTCCGGCGCGATGAAGGTCGCCTCCGGGCGAACGACCGTCGACGAGGTTCTGAGGGTCGCTCCCTTCTCGGGCACAGAGTAGTCATGGACGAAGTCGACGAAGTCGCGAGCAAGCGCGATGGCCAGGTCCGTGCGCAATTTCCCGATGTCGACGATGCGTTGCTGGACGATATCGTCAATGTCTCTTCGCTTTCTGATTATTTCTTTCGCCAACTGGAACAGGACCCGTCGATGGTCGCCGACCTGCTATCGTCGGGTGACCTGCTGCGCGCCCGTGAGGCAAGCGAATACGCGGCGCAACTCGAGGCAGCAACCATCGAAACCCTCGATTCGCTGCTGCGCCGGACGCGACGCCGCGAGATGTGCCGCATTGTCTTTCGCGACCTGACGAGGCGAGCCGCGCTCGAGGACACGGTTCGTGACCTGTCGAATCTCGCAGACGCCTGCCTCGCCGCATCGCTCTCGGTTCACTATGCGCACAACTGTGAACGTTACGGCACGCCCCTGGGCGAGGCGAGCCGCGAGGCACAACAGATGACGATCCTCGCACTCGGCAAACTTGGTGCGCAGGAACTGAACCTGTCGTCGGATATCGACCTGGTTTTCTTCTATGGCGAGGGGGGGATGGTCGACGGCCCGCGGGAGATGGCGAACCAGGATTTCTTCATCCGTACCGCTCGCGCGGTTATTGCATCCATGAGCCGCGTCGATGCCGGCGGCTTCGTGTTTCGGGTCGACATGCGCCTGCGGCCGTACGGTGACAGCGGTGCGCTCATCCTGACCCGGCCCGCGATGGAGAAATACTTCATCGAAGAAGGGCGCGACTGGGAGCGGTATGCGTTCATCAAGGCGAGAGCGTGTGCCGGTGACATCGCGCAGGGCGAAGCGTTTCTCGAGTGGCTCGCGCCATTTGTCTACAGGAAGCATCTCGACTTTGGCGCCATCGACTCCCTTCGCGAGATGAAGCGCCTGATCAACTATGAAGTTGAAGTGAAGTCACTGCAGGATGACCTGAAGCTCGGTCACGGCGGCATACGTGAGATCGAATTTATCGTTCAGGCGTGCCAGATCGTCTACGGCGGGAATGAAACACGATTTCGCGACACGCGCCTCATGCCGGTGCTGGGTACGCTGGAAGCGGAAGGGATTATTCCCGGGGACGACGTTCGGGCGCTGCGGGACGCTTACCGCTTCCTGCGTAACAGTGAACATGCCATACAGGCAGAGGCAGATCGCCAGACGCAGCATCTTCCAACATCGTCGCTTTCTCGCCAACGACTGGCGAGGGCGATGGGCTTCCAGTCTTTCGATGCGTACATGGCGGCGCTTGACGCTCACAGGGAGGCGGTACGCGCGAGCTTTACGGCATTCATGAGTTCCAACCGCGCCGACGAGGTGGTGACCGAGGCAAACCTCTTCTGGATCAACATCTGGCGTGAACCGATGTCGGAGGAGTCCGTCCGCCTGCTCGCTGACCATGGCTTCGACGACGCCACCGGCGCCGCGCAACATCTCGCAGCCTTCGATGCGGAACTGCGCAGCCGGGACGTGCAGGAGATCGGCGCAACCCGTCTCGATCGCCTGATGCCTGTGCTGTTGTCGCTGGCGGCGAGGGAAACCCATCCGCGCGTCACGCTGGATCGAATGCTCGCAATCATGTCGAGCATTTCACGTCGCAGCACTTACGCGTCCTACTTGCTGGAGAATGCGGATGCCCTGAAGCGCACGGTGCACCTGTGCGCAATGAGTCCCTGGGTGGCCGAGCGCCTGACGGCGTTCCCGATCCTGCTCTACGAGTTGTCGGACCGCGTTACACACGACTTCGTCTTCGAACGTGAGAAACTCACGGCAGAGATGCGGCAACTGATGCAGAACCTCGATGACAACGATCTCGAGGAGCAAATGGACAGCCTGCGACAGTTCAAGAACGGTGCGGTGCTGAAGGTAGCTGTGTTCGAACTGCTTGACCTTGTCGTACTGATGAAAGCATCGGACGCGCTGACCGACATTGCGGAGATCGTCCTCGACAAAGCGTTCGACCTTGCGTGGCGATATCTCGTCGAACGTCACGGCGAGCCCTGCGACGCGGACGGGCATCCGGCCGGCAAGGCCTTTGCCATTGTTGCGTACGGCAAGCTGGGTGGCATCGAATTGGGCTATGGCTCCGACCTGGACCTTGTCTTCCTGCATGATGCCGACATCTTCGGCAAGACAGACGGTGAACGGTCTGTCGACAACAACGTCTTCTTCTCGCGACTCGGCCAGCGAATCATTCACATCCTGACAAGCTATACGCGATTTGGCGCATTGTACGAGGTGGACCTTCGCCTGCGGCCGGATGGCAACAAGGGTCCGATTGTCACGTCGTTTACCGGCTATGAACGCTACCTCGAGAGCAGCGCGTGGACCTGGGAACACCAGGCGCTGGTCCGGGCCAGGTTTGTCGCCGGCAACGCGGCCTACCGGGGCCGCTTCGAGGATATTCGCGCCCGCCAGCTCGCGAGAGAGCGGGACCGGGCGGGACTGCTCGCGGATGTTGTGTCGATGCGCCAGAAGATGCGGGACCATCTCGACAAGCCCGAGGCGGAGCGTGCCGACGAAGGCAACGGTGACGTGGTGCTGGTCAGCGGCTTCGACCTGAAGCAGGGCGCCGGCGCGATGGTCGACATCGAATTCATGGTGCAGTACGCCGTGCTCGCCTGGTCCGGCACTTATCCCGAGCTCACACGTTGGACCGACAAGATGCGCATCCTGGACTACCTGGCGCGACTCGGTGTGTTCGAGGAAGAGGACGCCCGTACCCTGCAAAAGGCCTATCTCGCGTATCGCTCCGCCGTTCACTACCAGTGGCTGGGCGGCGAGCTGTCCAGCTTCGAGACACTCCACAAGTACCGCGCGGAGGTCGTCCGGATCTGGAACCGGTATATGGCCAGCCCTTCAAACGAGGCGCCCGGCCCGTGACGCGTGTAGAATACGCGGTTTCATCGAGATGACAGGAAAGGCAACATGGCAAACCCGCTGACGCTGGCAGACCGGGATGGTGTGATCTGGTTCGACGGCGAGCTCGTTCCCTGGCGTGACGCTCGTGTGCACGTCCTGACCCATACCCTGCATTACGGATTTGGTGTCTTCGAAGGGGTGCGTGCCTATGCGACGGACCGGGGCCCGCTGATCTTCCGATTGAAGGAACATACCGACCGACTTTTCCGTTCCGCTCACATCCTGGGCTTCCCCATGCCGTTCGAGAAGGACGAAATCAACGAAGCCCAGCGCGCGGTCGTACGTGAGAACAAACTTAAAGAAGCCTACATTCGGCCCATGTGCTTTTTCGGCTCCGAGGGCATGGGTCTTCGCGCCGACAACCTGCGCCCGCATTGCATCATTGCGGCATGGGAGTGGCCGACCTACATGACCCCCGAGGCGCGGGTCGAAGGTATCAAGGTCCGCACGTCCTCTTACACCCGCCATCACGTCAACATTACGATGTGCAAGGCGAAGGCGAACGGCAACTACATTAACTCCATGCTGGCGCTGCGTGAGGCGCTCGAGTCCGGTGCCGACGAGGCGCTGTTGCTCGACAACGAGGGCTACGTCGCCGAGGGGAGCGGCGAGAACATCTTCCTGGTCGAGAAGGGCAGGCTGGTCACACCGGAGCTCACTTCGTGTCTCGAAGGCATCACGCGCGCGACGGTCATCGAGTTCGCCGAAGAACTCGGTATCCCGGTACACGAGCGCCGCATTACGCGTGACGAGGTCTATATTGCCGATGAAGCGTTCTTCACCGGTACGGCCGCTGAAGTCCTGCCCATCCGGGAACTGGATGGTCGCCGGATAGGCGCGGGCGGGCGGGGGCCGGTCACGGAGAAACTGCAGGCGATGTACTTCGACCAGGTGCTCGGCAAACGCAAGGTGCACCCGGAGTGGTCGACACCCGTCGCCTGAAGACCCTGCAAGAGCCCGCGGCATGATGCAGGCGCCCTCGAATCGTATCCTCGTTGTGGGACCCGCTTGGGTGGGCGACATGGTGATGTCGCAGGTGCTCTTCAAGCACCTGAAACAGCGTTCGTCGGAAATCGAGATTGATGTCCTTTCACCGCGCGCGACGGTTGCGCTCGTGTCCCGCATGGCGGAGGTTTCCACCGGAATTCATATGCCGCTCGGCCACGGCGAGTTCCGGTTTGCCTATCGCAGGGGATTCGGCGAACAGCTGAAGTCGCGGCGATACCGCCAGGCGATCGTGCTGCCCAACTCCTGGAAGTCGGCACTGGTGCCTTTTTTTGCCGACATTCCCGTGCGTACGGGTTTCCGCGGTGAGTACCGCTATGTGCTTCTCAACGACATCCGGATGATGAATGCCTCGAGATTGCCGCGAATGGTAGACCGCTTCGTGGCCCTTGGCGCCGGGGCCGCCGATCCGTTGCCGGAGGTTGCACCGCCGGCACTGATGACCGATGCGGACAATCTCGCCGCATTGCGCGGGAAGTTTTCGCTTGAGCCAGGCCCGGCGGTACTGGCGCTTTGCCCGGGCGCGGAGTACGGGGACGCCAAGCAATGGCCTGCAAGGCACTTTGCGGCGGCAGCCGATCACGCTGTGCGACAGGGTTACGTCGTCTGGATACTGGGAGGGCCGAATGACGCGGGGATAGCGGATGCGATCCGGGACGCAATGGCGGACGATACCAGGGCGGCCCTGACCAATCTCGTTGGCGAGACAAGCCTTGTCGACGCCGTCGACCTGCTCGGCGCGGCTAATCTCGTCATCTCGAACGACTCGGGGCTCATGCACATTGCTGCAGCCGTCGGCACGACCGTCGCCGTGCTGTACGGCTCGACCTCTCCGGCGTTCACGCCACCTTTGTCTCAACGAGCCCATATTTTTACCGAGTCGCTGGCGTGCAGTCCGTGCTTCAAGCGCGTCTGTCCCCTTGGGCACAAGAACTGCCTGAATGGACTGCTGCCATCCAGGTTGTTCGATCTCGTCGACCAGTGCGGGGCCGGGCGCTCTTGAACGTACTCGTCGTGAAGTTGAGTTCAATGGGGGATGTGGTGCATACCTTGCCGGCGGTTTCCGATGCGATCGCGAACGCCCCACCTATCTCGATTGACTGGGCCTGCGAAGAAGGCTTCGACGCGATCGCGCGAATGCACCCGGGCGTGCACGAAGTCATGACGGTTCCGCTTCGCCGATGGCGCCGCCAGCGCCGTGAAGGACTGAGTGGGTTGTCCGCGCTCCGTTCGCGGCTCCGCTCGAGACACTACGATCTCGTTATCGATGCGCAGGGGCTCGTGAAGAGCGCGTTCGTCGCCTGGCTTGCCGGTGGTCCGCGTGCAGGGTTTGATGCAGCGTCGGCGCGAGAACCCTTCGCGGCGAAATTCTACGGAACGCGAATAAACGTATCGCGCGAGCGTCACGCGGTCGCCAGGATCCGCGCGTTATTCGCCGGTGCGCTTGGTTATGACGAGCCGCAAACGCCGCCGCAATTCGGCCTGCCGGGTGGGCAGGCACGGACTGAAGATCGACGCGTCTTCTTTGTCCACGGTACCACCTGGCCGTCCAAGCATTGGCCGGAGGCGTTCTGGTCGGAGTTGGTCGGGATAGCAATACGAACGGGTTTCACTGTGCTTTTGCCACATGGTAACGATGAAGAGCAGGGGCGCGCCGAGCGTCTAGCACGTGAGCGAGCCGGCGTCGTCGTACTGCCGCGCGGCGGGATTGATGCGCTCTATGGAGAAATTATTCGTTGCGCGGGCGTCGTCTCGGTAGACAGTGGACTCGGCCATCTTGCGGCCGCGAGCGGCGTGCCGGTCATCGGGCTGTATGGCGCGACAGACCCGCGACTGACCGGGCTCGTTGGCAAGGACGTTCTGGACCTTCACGAGGATCGCCTGCCTTGTGTGCCGTGCTTGCGACGAGACTGTGCTTTCCGTCAAGGCAGTGTTGCAGTCCATCCACCGTGCTTTGAGGACGTGACGCCCGAACGAGTGTGGGCCACCTTGTCAGCGCGTATGTCGGTGAGGAACTGACGATGTTCGTTTCCAGTGAACTGCGGGACATTGCATCGATCGATACGCTGATCGATACGATGGCGGCAACGGAGGGTGAAACATATCGCCAGGTCCCCGGCCGTCGAACCTTCCGGTTTGAACATGGCGGCAAAGGTTACTTTGCCAAAATCCACTTCGGTGTTGGCTGGCGCGAGATCATCAAGAATTACCTGCAGTTTCGTGCCCCGGTAGTCGATGCGTCGAACGAGTTCCGCGCGATCCACCGATTGCAGGGACTCGACATCGATACGCTGACGCCGGTCGCGTACGCGGCCCGTGGCAAAAACCCGGCGACCCGCCAGTCATGCCTTGTGACTGCGGAGCTGCTCAATACGATCAGCCTCGAAGACTTGGTCAGGCAGGGAGGGATCAGCCCCGTCCTGAAGCGGGCGCTGATCGCCAAGGTGGCCTGGATTTGCAAGACCATGCACCGGAGCGGCCTGAACCATCGCGACCTCTACATCTGCCACTTCCACCTCGACCTCTCTTCGATGTCGCCCCTGCGGCTGTACGTGATCGATCTCCACCGTGCCCAGTTGCGTGACAAGACACCGCGGCGCTGGATTGTGAAGGATCTGGGGGAACTGCTCTTTTCGACTGCCGAAGCCGGTCTCACGAAGCGTGACTTGCTCCGGTTTGTGCGCGCCTATTCGGACCGTTCACTTCGGGATGCACTGCGCTATGAGCGCAGGTTCTGGCGGGATGTACGCAGCCGGGCTGACCGCCTGGACGACAGGGAGGCCGCGAATCAGGCAGCGATGTCGCGGGCGGGGCCGGGTACGTGAAGTCCTTTTTCTGGCTGGCGCCGGACGCCAATCGGGACGAACGGGACACCTTTGCGGACCTCGATCGCATGTTTGCCCTGCGGGGGGAACTGGTCAACGAAAGCAATATGAGCCACCTGAATCGCATCCAGGTCGGGGAGAAGCACTACTACGTCAAGGTCTATCACCTGGCGGGGCGCAATCTCAGGCGATTTGTCGGGCGAAGCCGGGTCCGGGCGGAATGGCACAACCAGAGCCTGTTCGGAGAGTTCGGGATACCGTCGGCCCGGATCGTCGCCTTTGGTGAGCGAGGACGGACCTTTGGTGCCAAGCAGGGTGCCATTGTGACCGAGGAGATCCCGGAGACCCTGGATCTTGCCCATGTGATTGAAAAACGACCGGATTTACTGGCAGACCGGTACTGGACCGGGCAGGTCATTGATCGGCTCGCCGATTACGTTCGGGCCATGCACGGTCACCGTTTCGTACACAATGATTTAAAGTGGCGAAATATCCTTGTGGATTTAAGTCAGGGTCCGGAAGTCTATATAATTGACTGTCCATGGGGACGGACGCTCTTCGGTCCGTTACTTCAAAGAGGGATAGTCAAGGATCTGGCGTGTCTGGACAGGCTGGCAAAGCGTCACTTAAGTCGTAGCCAGCGCTTGCGCTTTTTCAAGCGCTACCATGACACAGATTGCTTAACGGAGGTTCAGGTTAAGCAGATGGAGAGAGTGTTGCGCTTCTTTGAGGGACGGGAAGAATGACCGGAACAGTGCTGCCCGCAGCCACGACCGACGCTTGCCCCGTAGAAACAGCCGGGTCGCTTGTCGCGGCAGGCAGGAACATCTCGCTGCCCTTCCGCCTGCGCGTCGAGCGTGGCGACAAAACCGTCGAGCTGACTTTCGTTCGCATCCTTCGATTGCTGCCGGGCAAGCGAATTGTCGCCGTGTGCGAGGTTGGCGGCGACGAGTGCCTCGTCAAAGCGTATCTCGGTCGATCTGCGCACCGCTATGCCGGGCGTGAACGCCGTGGCATCGGTCTCCTGCAGGAATCCGGTGTACGCACGGCGACATTGCGTTGGCAGGGACGCCTGACCGATGGCCACGGGCAGATTCTCGCGTTTGACTACCTTCGGGATGCGATCAGCCTCCAGGATCGCTGGGAGCACGCAGACCAGCGTGAGGCACGGGTCGATGTCCTGACGCGTGCGATGGTCATTCTCGGCAAGTTACACAACCACGGGGTCGTGCAGGATGATATTCATCTTGCCAATTTCCTGCTGTCCGGCGGCATGCTCTATACGATCGATGGCGGTCATATCGTCCGACGTTCTTCGCCTCCCCTTCGGGAGCCGGCGAGCCTCGAGAATCTCGGTACATTCTTCGCCCAGTTTTTCCCCCGTTTCGACGATTTCATCCAGATCGTCCTGCCGGCCTACGAGGCGGTGCGGGGCTGGCCTTCCGATCCGGTGCGCCTTCGCAGGCTCGCGCGAGCGGTGTTCCGTAGCCGGGAGAAGCGCAAGAAGACGTATATCTCCAAGGCATTTCGCGATTGCACCCGTTTCATCTGCAACGCCGACTTCCGTCGATTCGAAGTCTGTGAGCGCGACGCCTACTCGAAGGACCTGGCGAAGTTGCTGGACGACCCTGACGCGGCAATGGGGCGGGGCAAACTGCTGAAGGATGGCAGGACCTCGACCGTTGCGCTCGTACGCCTGCCTGAGCGATCACTCGTGATCAAGCGCTACAACATGAAGAGTCCCTGGCACCGCATACGGCGCGCCTTTCGCAGGACGCGGGCATGGACCTCCTGGGCGAATGCGTGTCGGATGGAGTTTCTCGGTATTCCCTCGGTGAAACCGATCGCCTTGATCGAGGAGCGGTTTGGTCCGCTTCGGGGCAGGGCCTGGTTTATTACCGAATATGTAGAGGGCCAGGACGCGCTGGCGTGCCTGCGCAGCCTCAAAAACCCCAACGGAGAACTCGAGGCACTGACCCGGATCCTTGCCGGACTGTCGGAGAGCCGCATTTCGCACGGCGACCTCAAGGCCACCAACTTTGTTATGACCGAACGGGGCCCCGTGATCCTCGATCTCGACGCCATGCGCGAACATCGGTCCAACGAGGCGTTCAGGCGTGCCTTCCAGCGAGACCTGGATCGCTTCATGCAGAACTGGACGGACCGACCGGAACTCGCCACCCGATTCGAGGGCTTGATCGGCCACCTTACGCCCTGATGGCGAAGCCTTGAACGTACTACAGATCAGCCACGACTACGCCGGCCCGTTTCGCAGTGTCTGTCGCCAGTACAGCAGTGCGTTCGGCGAACATCACGTGACGACGGTGTATCTGTGCGGCGAACCCGATTGCGCGGTTGCCGAAGCGACCGGCGGCAACGATGTCCGGTTCCTCGGCATGTCGCCGGCTTCCTTGCGGGGAATCAAGATCGGCGCCATGCGCAAGCTGGCACGCATTTACCGCGAGCGCGAGTTCGATGTCGTGGTTGCACATCGTTACAAGCCGATCTACCTGGCCGGTGTGATGAGATACTTTTTCCCTGCCGCGGCCCTTCTTGGCGTCATCCACGAACATGAAGTGTTGCGCCGGCCGACGCGGAAACTCTTCGTCAACTTCTGGCAACGCAGGCTCATCTGCATCGGCGTCTCCGAATCTGTGACAGCGAACATACGGGAGATCTGCGGACCCCTCGCGGGGCGCAGCTTCACGCTGCCCGGCGCGATAGACCCCGCTGCTGCGAGCCGGTTCCTGCCGCGAGACGCAGCGCGCAGCCAACTTGGCATCGAACGCGCACCATTCGTCTTCGGTACAGTAGGCAGGCTGGTTGCAAAGAAAGATCACGAAACGCTTATTCGCGCTTTCGCCGCGCTCGAAGCGGATGCGATGCTCGTACTGGTTGGCGATGGACCGGCACGGGAACACCTGCAGCAGGTCGCAACGGAACTCGGGGTTGCCGATCGCGTGGTCTTTGCAGGACATGTGGAGAATGCGGCGACCGTGCTCGCCGCGTTTGACGCCTTTGTGTTTCCGTCAGGTCGCGAGGAGGCGTTCGGCATCGCCCTGCTCGAAGCGATGCTTGCGGAAGTACCGATTGTTTGCAGCCGCGCGCCGGGTCCGTTGTCGGTAGTCGGGGATGCTGCGCTCCTGTTCGAACCGGGGGATATCGCGGCGCTGACCGCGCGACTCGCCGAGATCCGGCGGCTCGATGACCCGGCGCGTCTGGCCCTCGGCGAGGCAGGCCGGGCCCGATTGAATGAGAGATTCACGCTGGCGGCTTTCCGGGACCGGCTATGGGCGATACCGCAGCTCCGC
>JAGRIN010000278.1 GCA_020443245.1 Pseudomonadales bacterium | reverse complement strand
CGGGAATGCTCGCCTGGAGGCGGTCGCGTAACCGCTCTGCCCATCGTGAGGGTAGTGTCACCTCGCCGTCCCAGAGTCTGTTCACGGTGGCACGGTCCAGCTCGCCGCGCTCGAGCTGCGTGCAGAGGTTCGCGCGGCGGCGCGCTTCCAGCAACACGGCATTGCAGGGAGATCGCCGTTTGCTGCAATCACCGGTTGGCGGGATCTGCGGGTTGCTGGCCGGTGGCGCCTCGCGTTTCGCGAACACGCGGTCACAGAATCCGCGAAACTGCTTCCACAGTTTCTGGTCCACGCGTCGATCCGTTACACCGATCATCTTCCACGCGACCTGTGCTTGCTTTGCAGTTTGAATGAGTTCGCCAAGCGGGCGTTCGCTGTCATCGAGCGCCGCACGCACCTGGCGAATCAGCGCGTTCTTGGCCTTGTGATTGCGGTCCTGTTCCTCGCGCAGCTTCGCCTCGAGCGGATCGATTGCGAGCCGGAATCGCTTTTGAAGTGCCTTGCGACTCGCGTTTGGAATGTCATCGTATTTTCGCCAGGCGGAACGGGCGCGGCCAATGGTCGCATGCACACGCTTCCAGTCCGGCGCCTGCCAGTCGTGTGACGAGGCAAACGACTCGAGTGTGGTGCAGATTCGTGTCCGCTGCGCGAGATTGTGCTCGCGCGTCGCCTTCTGCTTTTCAAAAAGCGCCGCGCAGGGCGCGTAGGCTGCGTCCGCTGCGCGCTTGAAGCGATGCCACAACCGCGCCGCACTTTCGTCGCCGTCCGGACCCAGCGCCTTCCATGCATCCTGCAGCGCGCGTATTTCGCGGGCTTTGGTGGAAAGGTCGTGCGGGGTGCCATCGCGCAATGCTTCCATGCAGCGACAGAGTTCGATGCGCGCCTCGTTCGCGGACGAGGCGTCGCAGGGTGGAGCCTTGGGCATGTCGGCAGTCATTGACCATGCCGGGCATACATCCCGGCGCGTTCCTTGTTTCGTCTACTGCCGATTTGTTCCCCGTGCGGGGAGCGAGGTTCTACAAGCTGTTATGGGTCCCGTCGCAGACAGGTTTTGTCTGGCTGTGCTTGCAGCCGCAGAAGAACACTTTTTTGGTCTCCGTGCACTCGAACTTGACCGGGAGAAACGTCGTGTCGGCATGTGAGCCGTCGCAAAACGGTTGCTTCGAACTCTTGCCGCAGGCACACCAGAAGTAGGTCTTTCCTGCCTGGACGTCGATGCCGAAAGGCGCCTTCTGTGCGATGTTTGGATCTGCCATGCTGCCTCTGCTGAGCGGAAGGTGTCGAGGCAGAATAACACCTTGAAAGGACTGGGGGTAATACCTATCATCGACCGCTTTCCCGGTCCTGGCAGGCTTTGAATCACGCGGGACATCACGTAACAAGGTGAAGATATGGACTTCTCGTTTTCCCAGGAGCAGACGCTACTGAAAGACAGCGTCCAGCGCTTTCTCGAAGATAACTACTCCTTCCTCGATCGCCAGAAGCTGGCGGGTTCGGAGGAGGGGTTTTCGCGCAAGCACTGGTCCACATTTGCGGAACTCGGCTGGCTCGCGCTGCCGTTGCCGGAAGACGCAGGTGGTTTTGGCGGGACCGCAATCGAGACGATGATATTGATGGAGGAGTTCGGCAAGGGTCTCGTGCTCGAACCATATGTGCCTTCCATCGTGCTGGGCGCCAATTGCATCGCGATGTCCGGCAATGCGAGCGCCATCGACGATGTACTGCCCGGTATCCTGGCGGGTGAGAAGCTCGCGGCCCTGGCCTGGGTCGAGCCCGGCGCCCGCTTCGAACTCGCCAATGTCAGCACCACTGCATCCGGAAGCGACGATTTCACGATCGATGGTGCCAAGGGTGTTGTCGTCGGCGGGCCCAGCGCAGACTATTTCATCGTACCGGCCCGGACATCCGGCGCCCGGACGGACGAGCGCGGTGTGACGTTGTTTCTCGTTGAAGCGGGTGCCGAGGGTATCTCGCAGCGCAATTACCGGACAATCGACGGGCAGCGCGCCTCGGAGCTGTCGTTCGCCGGCGTCAAGGTCCCATCGTCTGCAGTGCTCGGTGAAGTCGATGACGGCATGCAGCTCCTTCGACGCGTTGTCGACCAGGGCATCCTCGCGGTTTCCGCGGAAGCGGTCGGTGCAATGGAGGTCATGTACAAGTCGACGGTTGAATACTGCCAGACTCGTGAACAGTTCGGGCAGCCGATCGGCAAGTTCCAGGTGCTGCAGCACAAGATGGTCGACATGTTCATGGAACATGAGCAGACCAAGTCCTTGCTCTACATGGCTGCCCTTCGTCTCGTCGAGGGTGACCTGGATGTTGCGCGCCAGGCGTTGTCCGCCCTCAAGGTACGTGTCGGCAAGGCGGGACGGTTCGTCGGGCAGGGCGCAATCCAGCTCCATGGCGGCATGGGCATGACCGAGGAGATGGCGGTCGGCCACTATTTCAAGCGCGTTACGGCCATTGACGCAATGTTCGGTAATGCGGACTATCACTTGAAGCGGTACGCACGCGCCGCAGCATAGAGGGGAGCGGAATGCCTGAGACGCCTGACTGGTTCTGGAACGCCGTGGAGACTGAGCCCGAATCCGGCGAGATCGAAGTCGATGACTGCGACATCAACTACCTGACATGGAGCGGCGCAGGTAACCCGGGGCTCCTGTTCGTTCATGGCCACAATGCCCACGCCCACTGGTGGGACTTCATCGCGCCGTTTTTCAAGGACGATTTCCAGACAGCCGCCCTGGATCTCTCCGGCATGGGCGACAGCGGCCATCGGGATGCCTACGACTCGGACACCTACGCGCGAGAGATCGTCGCGGTAGCTGACGAGCTGGCAATGCCGCAAGACACGAGTGTGGTCGCGCACAGTTTCGGCGGCATGATGGCCCTGCGCGCATTCGCGAACAACCCGGAGCGCTTCAAGGGCCTGGTGCTGGTCGATTCAGGCGTGCGCCATCCCGACGAAGTGCGCGATCGCGACCGTGAGCCACAGCGTCTGGCCCAGGCCAAGGTGTATCCCGACCGTGAGGTCGCGATTTCAAGGTTCCGTCTCCAGCCGCCCCAGCAGTGTGAAAATGACTACATCGTCAATCACATCGCTCGACATTCCGTCGAGTATGACGACGGCTGGGTGTGGAAATTCGATCCCGAGCAGGGCATCCGAATGAATCGGAGCGGCGACCTCGAAGCAGACCTCAAGGGCATCGCCGCGCGCGTTGCACTGATTTATGGTGAACAGAGCGAGTCGTTCAGCGCAAAATCGGCAGAGTATATGAAAGAACTGCAGCCGGCGCTGGAAGTGATCCCGATTGCCGATGCGCAGCACCACTTGTTTCTCGACCAACCGCTTTCGTTCATCGAGACGCTGAAATCCCTCCTCGAAAGCTGGCACGCGTAACATGGCGACGGGCACGTTCAGGAACTACGAGGCACCAGAGCGAGACTCTGTCCGCGAATTCTATCGCCTGAACCACCTGTACCAGACACTCGACTTTGCCCGGGAAAAACGCGAGCAGTACGGCGCGCTCACGCTGGGCGAGATGTCAGTCTGGGACGCCTGCGAACTGCTCGATACGCTCGTGGACGACAGTGACCCTGATACCAGCCTGTCCCAGATACAGCACCTGCTCCAGACCGCGGAAGCCATTCGCCGGGACGGGCACCCGAGATGGATGCAGCTCACCGGTCTCATCCATGACCTCGGCAAGATCCTGTGCCTGCATGAGGAGCCGCAGTGGGCCGTGGTCGGCGATACGTTTCCGCTCGGATGCCCGTTTGCGCCCGAGATCGTTTATCACGAGTACATTGCGGACAATCCGGACCTTCGCAATCCCGCATACCAGCGTGGCCTCGGCATCTACTCACCGCATTGCGGGCTTGATGCCGTCGTCATGTCCTGGGGCCATGATGAATACCTCTATCGCGTCGTCCGCGATTACCTGCCGATCCCTGCGCAATACATCATCCGTTATCACAGCTTCTACAGTGCCCACACGGGTGGTGCCTACGCGGAACTGATGAACGACGTCGACCGCGAGATGTTCGCCTGGGTTCGCGCCTTCCAGCCTTATGATTTGTACTCCAAGGGCGAGGCGCCGCCGGACGTGCGTCAGCTCGGCCCTTACTATCGCAGCCTGATTCGCGAATTCTTTCCCTCGAAAATCCGGTTCTAGTTCAACCTTCTGGCCGATTCCGGGAACCCACTTTCGGGCGTGCCTGTTTGGCGCCTGTTGGCAATCAATAACAAAGGCTCGGGGGCTCCGGATGCGATACCTTCTTGCGACACTGCTTATCGTGGCGCTGTCTGCCTGCATGGCGCCACGCGTCGACAATGGCCAGACGCAAAACTTTCGACGTAACTATTTCTGTGAGAAGACCAGGGTGACCGGAAGCAACCGCATCGTGAAAGTCTGCAGGTCCCGGGCACAAATGGAGCGCGAGCAGGAAGAGGCGCAGGAGTTCATGCGCCGGAACGTTCCGCAGGTGTCGGGGCCGGGTTAGGCCGCTGGCACACCCGCACGAGGCAAAA
>JAGRIN010000277.1 GCA_020443245.1 Pseudomonadales bacterium | reverse complement strand
GTCGAATGAGACGTTGGAGCGCATCAGGGCGTCCTGAATCATATGGTTGAAGTCTTGCAGAGCATCGTCGCGCTCGTCGTGACCCTGTCCATCCTCGTGACGTTCCATGAGTTCGGTCACTACTGGGTGGCGCGCAAGTTCAACGTGCACGTCCTGCGTTTCAGCCTCGGCTTCGGCCGGGTTCTGTATTCTCGCCGTGGCAAGGTGCCGGACCATCCGCCGCCGCCTTCCGGCAGCGATGTCATGACACGCAGCAATGAACCGGTAGAGGGCACCGAGTTCGCCATCTCGGCGATCCCGCTCGGTGGCTACGTGAAAATGCTGGATGAGCGCGAAGGCTACGTGCCCGACGACATGCGACACCTGGCGTTCAACCGTAAACCGGTCTGGCAGCGCATCCTGATCGTCGCGGCCGGGCCGATTGCGAATTTCCTGCTGGCGATCGTCGCCTACTGGTTCCTCTATACCGTCGGTGTGACCGGCGTCGTGCCGCGCCTCGGGGACATCGAGCCCGGGACGCCTGCGGCGAACGCGGGGCTGGTCAGCGGCCAGGAAATTGTGGCTGTCGACGGCGTGCCGACGCGGACGTGGTCGGATGTGAACATGCAGCTCTTCGAGCGCATTGGCGATACCGGCGTCCTCGTACTCGACGCGACCTCACCCGGCAGTACCGAGCCCGTATCCTATCGGCTCCCGATCTCCAGCTGGATGAGCAGCGAGGAGGAACCCTATCCCGCGGGCGAACTCGGCCTTGCGCTCTGGTATCCCGAAATCCCCGCCCGGATCGGAGGCGTCATGGCCGGCGAAGCGGCGGAAGCGGCCGGGTTCAAGGTCGGCGATGAGGTCACACGCATCGATGGCGAGGTCGTCAAGGACTGGGCCCAACTGGTGCGGACCGTGCAGGAACATCCCGGTGAGACGCTGTCGTTCGAAGTCGAACGTGATGGCCGGACGGTGATGTTGACCGCCGCCCCGAAGGACGTCGAGCGTGACGGCAAGCACGTCGGCTACCTCGGCGCGTCTCGAACCAGTGTCGAGATGCCCGCTGACATGCAACGCGTCGTGCGCTACCCGTTCTACTCGGCCTGGATACAGGCCATGGAGAAGACCTGGTCGGTTACGGTATTCACGCTCGAATCGATCCAGAAGATGATCGTCGGCGCGATCTCACACAAGAACCTCTCCGGGCCTATTACCATCGCCCAGGTCGCCAGCGCGACAGCGCAGTCGGGATTCGAGAGCTTTATCGGTTTCATCGCGCTGCTCAGCATCAGCCTGGGCGTGCTCAACCTGCTGCCGATCCCGGTGCTCGACGGCGGACACTTGCTTTACTACACCATCGAACTCGTCACGGGCCGGCCCGTACCGGAAAGAATCCAGGTATGGGGCCTGCAAATGGGGATGTTCCTGATCGTCAGCATCATGCTGCTCGCCTTCTACAATGATCTGATGAGGCTTTCGTGAAACAACGCCCGACCGCGGCGCGCCTGGTGCGTGCGGCCCTCACCTTTGTCCTGCTTACGGCCAGCGCCGCGGCCTCGGCCTTCACCGTGTCCGACATTCGCGTCGAGGGCCTGCAGCGCGTGTCTGCCGGGACCGTGTTCGGCGCCATTCCCATTAACATCGGCAGCGACGTCAGCGAACTCGACCTGCGCAATGTCGTACGCGAGCTTTTCAAGACGGGCTCATTCGATGACGTCCAGGTCGGGCGCGATGGCAACGTACTTGTCATCATCCTGAAGGAACGCCCTGCCATCGACAAAATCGATATTGATGGCAACAAGGCCATCAAGACCGACGCGTTGCTCGATGGCCTCAGCAAATCGGGCCTGTCCGAAGGGGAAATCTTCAAGAAGGTGACGCTCGAGCACATTCGCGCCGACCTCGAACGCCAGTATGTTGCACAAGGCCGTTATGGCGCGCAGATCAAGACGGAAGTGGAACAACTGCCGCGCAACCGCGTCAAGATCAAGATCGACGTGAAGGAAGGCAAAGTTTCGAGCATCCAGCACATCAATATCGTCGGCAATACCTTGTATGACAACGAGACGTTGCGCGACCTGTTCGAACTCAAGCTACCTTCGCTCTTTTCGTTCTACACCAAGGATGACAAGTACTCCCGCGAGAAATTGACGGGAGACCTGGAAAAGCTCGAATCCTGGTACCTCGACCGCGGTTACCTGAATTTCGCAATCGATTCCACCGAGGTCTCGATTTCTCCCAACAAGGAAGACGTGTACATCACCGTCAACATCATTGAGGGACAACGCTACGAGGTGTCGGACGTTGACGTCGCAGGCGAACTCCATGATGTACCGGAGTCCTCGATCCGCCAGTTGATTCTCGTGCGTCCCGGCCAGGTGTTCTCGCGCAAGCTGATGACGACTTCCGAGGAATTCATCGAGAAAGCGCTGGGCAACGCGGGCTACACGTTCGCGAGTGCGACAGGCCAGCCGGTGCCCGACGAAGACGGCAACAAGGTCAAGGTCAAGTTTTTCGTCGATGCAGGCAAGCGCGCTTATGTGCGCCGAATCAATTTCCACGGCAATACCGTCACCAAGGACGAGGTCCTGCGCCGGGAAATGCGACAGATGGAAGGCGGCTGGGCTTCGACTGCGTTCATCGACCGCTCGAAGGTGCGCCTCGAACGACTTGGCTTCTTCAAGGAAGTCTCCGTCGAGACGCCTGAAGTACCTGGTACTGACGATCAGATCGATGTCGACTATACCGTCGAGGAAGCACCGTCGGGTTCCGTTTCCGCAACGATCGGTTACGCGCAGGGCACGGGCCTGATCCTCGGTGCGAACTACCAGCAGAACAACGTCTTCGGCACGGGCAACAGCACCAACGTCGGCATCAGCCATTCATCTTTCCAGACCGCGTACAACTTCTCTTTCTTCGATCCGTACTTCACGGTCGACGGCGTGAGTCGTGGTTATTCTGTGTTCTACAGGTCCAGCAACTACGATGCGCGCAACATTGCACGCTTCTCGACCGATGCGTACGGTGGATCGGTCAACTTCGGTTACCCGATCAGTGAGATATCCCGCGTGGGGCTCAGCGTCGGCTACGAGCACACCAAGATCAAGGAAGGCGTGTACCCGGCCCAGGAGATTTCGCAATTTCTGGCGCGCGAGGGCAACGTGTTCGACCTGGTCAGCCTGACGGCGACCTACAGCATGTCTGCGCTCAACCGTGGCCTGCTGCCGACAGGTGGTAAATCACAGAACGTTTCGTTCGAGGCGACCGTGCCGGGCAGCGGCCTCGAGTTTTTCCGGCTCCAGTACAGTGGCCAGATCTTCTTCCCCCTGACGCGCGCGCTGGTGTTGCGATTGCGCACCGATCTTGGCTACGGACAGGCATACGGCAAGACGGATGTTTACCCGTTCTACAAACACTTCTTCTCCGGCGGATTCGGTTCTGTCCGGGGCTATGAGAGCAACTCGCTGGGTCCGCGTGCGACGCCGTCGCCGAACTCGCCTTACTTCGAACTCGACCCGATTGGCGGCAACGTGTTGGTCGAGGGCAGTGCCGAGGTGATCTTCCCGTTACCGTTCGTCGAAGACCAGCGCCAGGTCAAGTCGGCTTTCTTTGTCGATGCCGGCAACGTCTTCAACACCGACTGTCCGCGCATCAGCATTGTTTGCCATAACATCTCTGACGGTGAGCTGCGCTACTCCGCAGGTTTCTCCGTAACGTGGATTACCGGCATCGCGCCGATCAGTTTCGCGTTGTCTTATCCGCTCAACAACAAGCCAGGCGACAAGTCGCAGACATTCCAGTTTGAACTGGGTGGCGTGTTCTAGCGCGAAAATAACAGTATCAGGGAGGTTGCGTCGTTCTCGATGCGAGGCCGGAACCAGCGGCAAACATTGAATCGGGGCAGTGGATATGTAAAGATCAGCGCCCGGTCGACGGCGCAGTAAATAACAAGAAAATATTTGTTTTCAGGCACTTTTTTGAGGAGAGCACCGTGCATATCAAGCGAACGACACTGACTATTCTTGGCGCCCTGATGCTGCTGTTTGGCGCGTCGCAGGCTTCAGCTGAAGTCAAGGTAGCGGTCGTGGACGTCCAGAAAGCCATCCTGAACTCCGAGGAAGCGAAACGCCTTCTCGCGCAGATTCAGAACGAATTCAAGGGCCAGGAAGACCAGATCCGCAAGATCCAGTCAGATGCGGCGGCAATGCTTGAGCGCGTGCAGAAGGATTCCGAAGTGATGAGCGACGCCGAGAAGCGTCGTATCCAGCAGGACATCGAAACCAAGAACAACGACTTCGTGTACCTGCGCCAGAAACTGCAGCGCCAGATCGAAGACCGGCAGAATGAACTGTTCTCCGGTATCGACAAGAAGGTGCAGCGTGCGATCGAGGAACTCGTGAAGTCTGAGGACTACGACCTCGTGCTGCCCCGCCAGGCTGCGCTCTACGTGAATGATGTTTACAACATCACGCGCAAGGTGACGGAAAAGCTGAACCAATACGACGCGCAAGCCAAGCCCAAGCAGTAACGGGCCGCGTTGAAACTCACGCTGGGAGAAATCGCGCGGCGATGTGATCTCGTCGTGCGCGGCGACGAGTCC